>NZ_JBHWBS010000024.1:55440-80920 GCF_042735655.1 Streptomyces sp. NPDC059567
ATCTCAAGAAATATCTCATAAGAATCCCCCTCCACAACCCCCCCCCCGCGCCTCCCACCCCCCCCCCCCGCCCGCCCCCCCCCCCCCCCCCGCCCGCGGGGGGGGGCTTCCGTTGGGCCGGCGGAAGCGCCCGCGAGGACGTCTCAGGATTCCGTCAGAAGAGGGCGAGAGCTCGACCGTCCCCAACGCGCCCGCCGCCCGCACGTCCACGCCGGCTGACGGCGAGCGACTCGTACGCACGGAGATCCCGCCGCATCGGCGCCCCAGGTGCCGATCCGGCGGGATCGTGTCCGGGCCGGGTCCCTACTCGCCGATGTCCCGGCTGCGGAGGTCGTCCAGCGTCTCGCGCCGCACGAGGAGGCGGGCGGTGCCGCCGTCGACCGCGACGACCGGGGGACGGCCCACCATGTTGTACCCGGACGCCATCGCCAGCTGGTACGCGCCGGCCACGGGCACCGCGAGCAGATCGCCGGGCCGGATGTCACCGGGCAGCTCGACGTCGGCGGCGAGGACGTCGCCCGCCTCGCAGTGCCGGCCCACCACCGTCGCCGCGCGCGTGGGGACGGTGGAGTGGCGGCCCACGAGACGAGGGGCGTAGCGCACCCCGTACAGGGCGGGGCGGGGGTTGTCGCTCATGCCTCCGTCCACGGCCACGAACACCTGGTCGCCGGTGCTCTTCACGGCCAGCACCCGGTAGAGCGCCACCCCCGCCGGGCCCGCGACGGCACGACCGGGTTCGATGGTGAGCCGGGGCACCCCGAGCCCGGCCGCCGCACAGCTCGCGGCGAGTTCGATGCGCAGTCTGCGGGCCAGGGCCGTCAGGTCGAGGGAGGGTTCCCCGGGCCGGTACGCGATGCCGTGGCCGCCGCCCATGTCGAGCTCGGGGAGCACGAGGCCGTGGGTGTCGCGGACACGGGCCATCAGCCCCACCATGCGGCGCAGGGCGGCGACGTACGGCTTGACGTCCGTGATCTGGGAGCCGATGTGGCAGTGCAGACCGACCAGTTGGAGCTGAGGCTGGGTCAGGATGCGGGCGATCGCGTGCTGCGCGGATCCGTCGGTGAGGGAGAGGCCGAACTTCTGGCCGTCCGTCCCGGTGCGGATCTTCTCGTGGCCGCCGGCGGAGACACCGGGGACGACGCGGATCATCACCTTCTGCCGGCCACGGGGGCCCACGAGCGCGGCCAGCCGCGCGATCTCGGACGGGCTGTCGATGACGATCCGGCCCACCCCGAGCCGTAGCGCCGACTCGATGTCGTGCGGCGACTTCGCGTTGCCGTGCAGGACGATGCGGTCCGGCGGAAACCCCGAGGTGACCGCGAGTTCGAGCTCGCCGGCCGAGCAGACGTCCAGTCCGAGGCCTTCCTCGGCGACCCAGCGGACCATGGTCCGGGACAGGAACGCCTTGGCGGCGTACAGCACGTCGGCGTCGGGGAACGTGTCCCGGTAGGTACGGCAGCGGGCCCGCACCTCACCCTCGTCCAGTACGTACGCGGGAGTGTCGAAGCGGTCGGCGATGTCGGCCAACGACACCCCGCCGACGGCCAGGCCGCCGTGCGGCAGCCGGGTCGTGGACGCGGGCCACACCGACAGGTCGTCCGCTTCCGCGGAGGTCTCGGAGACCAGAGCGATGGTCATGGAAGTCGTCCCCCTCTCAGACGGCCCGGACGGCTCGGACGGCCTGCTCCGGCTGTGGTGCCGGCCGTCGGTCCGGCGTGTGCGTGGTCGTGGGGACCGCGGGAGCCGACAGGGTCGGGTCGACGGTGACCAGGTCCGCGCCGAGCGGCACGCAGACCGCCCGCAGCACGGATTCCGACAGCCGGATGTACGGCTGGGCCTCGCCCAGCACCTCGGTCAGCCGGCTCGCACGGGTGAAGCCGACGGCGGTACGCGCGCCGAGCGGCGTGCGGAAGAGCCGGATCACGGTTTCCGTGCCGCTTCCCGGCCGGACGGGCACGTACAGCGGTCCGGCCGGGACCTGTTCTTCGGGCTCGGGATCGTCGTCGTACTGGAACAGACACATGGGGCCCTCCCTGAGGAGCCGCGAACGGTTGGTGAGGCCCCGGCCCGCCGAGGGGCAGGCCGGGGCGCGTCATCGAAGCTATCCCCGCCGTCCCGCATCCACGGCAGCGCGTTGACGGCATCTTGACGGCGATCGGTCGAGTCCGTACACACCGCTGACGGCCGACGGGCTCCGCGTCAGAGAGCCGACAGGGATGTCGTTCTCGGCGTCAGGAGAGCGTCAGCGCGTCCGCCCCGCTCCTCCCCGCGGCCTTTTCCTTGGGGGACGACGAACAGGGGGGCGAGACGGTGCGAGGAAGAGTCGTGGTCGGGGCGAACGGATCCCTGGGGAGCCTGACGGCCCTGCATGCGGCCGCCGCCCAGGCCCGGACACGGGACGCGGAGCTGCTGGTCGTGCTGGCCTGGCAGCCGCCCGGGGGTGGTCCGGGAACCCGGGCGGCCTGCGGCCCCTCGGTACTCGCCGACTGCCGGGACGCGGCGGCCGAGCTGCTTCAGGAAGTCCTCGGCGCCTTCGACGAGGGCCGGCCGGGGCTGACGCCGGCCGGACGCATCGTCCGGGGCACACCCGGTGTCGCGCTGGTGGACGCGGTCCGCGACCCCGGTGACCTGCTCGTCGTCGGTACCGGCTCGCGCGGCCCGCTGCTCCGGGCCCTGCGGCCCTCGGTGGTCCGGTACTGCCTGGCCCACGCGCCCTGCCCGGTCCTCGCCGTGCCGCCCAGCCCCCTCCAGGCCGTTCCGCAGCCGCCCTGAGCCCGTCGAGTCGTTCCCGCCCGTGCGGGCTTCCGGCTACTCCATCCCGGAGATCCGGAAGACCGTATGGGCCGTCTCCCTGTCGACGCACCGGGCCAGTCGCTCCAGTTCCGCGCCGCCGTGGCGCAGGGTGCCTCGGGCCAGCGATACCCGGGCGTCCTCCTTCAGCAGGTGCCACAGGGGCGGGTTGGCGACGAAGACGCGCGGGTCGACCTCGGCCCGCGCGCCCGTGGTGTCGTACATGATCAGTCTCTGCGCGACACCGTCGGACCAGCGCACGGAGGCCAGCCGATCGGTGTGGACGGTCCTCCGGGCCGTCAGGCCGCGGACGGTGAGCCGCCCCGGCGACGCCTCGACCCGCGGCGGGAGGAGTATCGCGAACACCAGGGCGGCCAGCCCGGACCACGGCAGGGCCCGCAGCAGGCTCAGCGTGCCGTTCCCTGCCTCGACGGTGAGGGACAGGGCGAGCAGCACCACGGCGAAACCGGCGGCGGCACGTGCTTCCGAGGGCCATCCCGTGTCGTGGACGGAGCCGGCCGAGGGGTACTCCGGTGGCACGAAGGGGAGTTCCATGAAGGGGACGCTAGGGGGAGCGGGCGGTCCGGCCCAGTGCCTTTACGGACCCTCTATGCGGCGGTGCGGAGCCTTGACGTACCGCTGACGGACGGGCCGCCGGCGGCCCCGGTCACGTAGTGGACGTACTCGCGGCTCAGCCGGAACCCGGCGGTCCAGGCGAGGAGCCGGCTGGGCCGGTTGTCGCGGGAGCAGCTCCAGCTGGCCCGGTGCCCGCGCTTGGCCGCGTCGGTGGTCAGCCCGGTGACGCAGGCCAGTGCCAGGTGCTGCCTGCGCTGGTCGGGGGCGGTGGCGCAGGCGATGTCCTCGTAGCGACTGCCGAGGAAGCGGGTGCAGGCGACCGCCAGGACCTGCCCCTTGCGGAACGCGGCCCAGCCGAGCCCGGACGCGGCGAGGGACGCGGGCCCACCCCAACTCCCATGGATCCAGGCCATGGTGGAGTCGAGCGCGGCGAGCGCCGGGGCGTCCGCGGTGCGCAGCCGTCGGACGGTGACCCCGCGCGGGATCCGGGGAGCGGCGGACTTGGCGCGGTGGATGTACAGCATCCGCTCCCAGGGGTCGAGCCGGTCGAACGCGGCACCGAGGGTCGGCAGGAAGCGGTCGGGCGCCTCGACGCAGTGCCCCGCGAGCGGCTCCAGCCGGTCCGCGCTGATGGCGGTGGGGTCGCCCGCGAGGAGGGCGTGATCGCCGCACGAGACGGCCACCACGCTGGGACGCTCGGCACGGTCGGTCCACCAGTCGCCGTGGCCGGTGGCGAGCACGTGCTCGGCGAGGGCCGCCGTGCCGGGCAGACCCGTGGGGAACGCGCGGGCGGGCGCGGGCGGCTGGAGCGCGGGGTGGTGAAGCACAGGACCTCCTGGGACGGCAGAGGGGGCGGCTCTGGTGGAGCCGCCCCCCGTGTACTGATCAGCGCTGGCCGGCCTTGCGGCCGTGGTTCGCCTTCTTCTTGCGGCGTGCCCTCTTCTTGCGTGCGCGCTTGGACATCGGTGGTTCGGATCCCTTCGGGGGAGTGCGTCAGACGGTGTGGCCGACGAGGACGTCGGCGAGCTTGGTGAGGCGCTTGACCGTGCGCTCCTCGGTGGCGGCGGCCGCCGGTTCGACGCGGTGGTCGCGGTCGTAGTAGGCGCCGTTGACGATCTCGACGGCCGGGTCGCAGAGCCGTACGACGTGGGCCGCGCCCTCGGCCGGGGAGACGCCCTCGTGGGCGTAGAGCGGCATCAGACTGGTGGCGCAGATGCCGGGGTGCACGGAGACGGCGGTCACGCGCGGGTCGGCGGCGAAGACGGTCAGGGCCAGCTGCGACTGGGCGTAGGCGGCGAGCCGGGAGTAACGCCGGGTCCGGTTGGGGTCGTTCCACTGGATCGAACCGGTCCGGTGCAGCGAGGAGGAGACGTTCACCACGCGCCCGCCCGAGCCGCCGGCCAGGGCGGGCTCCAGCAGATGCGTCAGCAGGTAGTGGGCGAGGAAGTTGACCTGGAAGGCGATTTCGTTGCCGTCGGCGGTGACGGTGTGCCGCTCCGGGGCCGCCATGCCGGCGTTGTTGACGAGCACGTCGAGGTGCGGGTGCTCGGCCAGGACACGGGCGGCGAGTTGCTCGACCTCCTCGAGGCGCGTGAAGTCGGCGGCGAACGAGCACAGCCGGGACGCGTCGACGTCGGCGAGGGTGATGAGCCGATCGGTGGCGGCGTGCGCCTCCTCGGCCGTACGCCCGTGCACGAGCACCGTGGCTCCGCGTTCGGCGAGGAGGCGGGCGGTCTGGTAACCGATGCCGGAGGTGGCGCCGGTCAACAGGACGGTGCGGGAGGAAAGGTCGGAAACGGGCATGACTGGTCAGTCCCTCGAACATGGAAGGGGGTGTATGGGTACGAAGAAGGGGCGCCGGACAGTGGATGTCACGACGCCCCGAAGACTCCGGAGTCCTCAGTCAGCAGCGGGCGGCGCGACGGGGCGCCCGATGAGGCGGCCGGTCGAGAAGGAGCCACGTGCTGTTCATGGTGTCCATCGAACCCGCGGCGGATACCCCGGGCAAGTACGGCGGAACATCCCTGACGCCTCCCTGACGAGAGTTCACCCCAGGCCGGGAACGTGGGAGATGAGCATGTCGATCGCCTTGATGCCGACGAAGGGCAGGACCAGTCCGCCGAGCCCGTACACGGTGAGATTGCGCCGCAGCAGGTCGTGGGCCGAGGCGGGGGTGTAGCGCACGCCGCGCAGCGCGAGCGGGATCAGCGCGACGATGATCAGGGCGTTGAAGATGATCGCGGAGGTGATCGCCGAGGTGGGGCTGTGCAGCCCCATGATGTTCAGCGCCTCCAGGCCCGGATAGGCGGCGGTGAACATGGCGGGGATGATCGCGAAGTACTTCGCGACGTCGTTGGTGATGGAGAAGGTCGTCAACGCGCCGCGGGTGATGAGGAGTTGCTTGCCGATCTCGACGATCTCGATGAGCTTGGTCGGGTTGGAGTCCAGGTCCACCATGTTCCCGGCCTCCTTGGCGGCCGAGGTGCCGGTGTTCATGGCCACGCCGACGTCCGCCTGGGCGAGGGCCGGAGCGTCGTTCGTACCGTCGCCGGTCATCGCGACCAGCTTGCCGCCCTCCTGTTCGCGCTTGATGAGCGCGAGCTTGTCCTCGGGGGTGGCCTCGGCGAGGAAGTCGTCGACACCCGCCTCCTCGGCGATGGCCTTCGCGGTCAGCGGGTTGTCGCCGGTGATCATGACCGTACGGATGCCCATGCGGCGCAGCTCCGCGAACCGCTCGCGGATGCCGTCCTTCACCACGTCCTTGAGACGGACGATCCCGAGGACGCGGGGGCCGTCCCAGTCGTGCACCGCCACCAGCAGCGGGGTGCCGCCGGCGGCCGCGATCGCGTCGCTCCAGCCGCGCGCCTCGGCGGGCACCGTGCCGCCGTACATCTCCACCCAGCCGATGACCTGGGCGGCGGCGCCCTTGCGGATGTGGCGGGCGGCGCCGTTGTCCCAGCGCAGGTCGATCCCGCTCATCCGGGTCTGGGCGCTGAACTCCACGAACCGGGCGTTCGCCAACTCGCCCTCGGCCGGGGCCCGCAGCCCGTACTGCTGCTTCGCCAGGACGACCACCGACCGGCCTTCGGGCGTCTCGTCGGCGAGCGAGGACAGCTGAGCCGCGTCGGCCAGATTCAGCTCCTCCACCCCCGGCAGGGGGATGAACGCATCGGCCTCGCGGTTGCCGAGGGTGATGGTGCCGGTCTTGTCGAGGAGCAACGTGGTGATGTCGCCGGCGGCCTCGACGGCGCGACCGGACATGGCGAGGACGTTGCGCTGCACGAGCCGGTCCATCCCCGCGATGCCGATCGCCGACAGCAGCGCGCCGATCGTCGTCGGGATCAGCGTCACCAGCAGGGCGACGAGCACGGTCGTGGACTGGGCGGCGGAGGCGGAGCCGGCCATCGGCTGGAGCGCGACGACCACGAGCAGGAAGACGACGGTGAGCGCCGCGAGCAGGATGTTGAGCGCGATCTCGTTCGGCGTCTTCTGCCGCTGCGCTCCCTCGACCAGGGCGATCATGCGGTCCATGAAGGAGTGACCGGGGCGGGAGGTGACCCGCACGACGATCCGGTCCGACAGCACGGTCGTCCCGCCCGTCACCCCCGACCGGTCGCCGCCCGACTCCCGGATCACCGGGGCGGATTCGCCGGTCACGGCCGACTCGTCGACCGCCGCGATCCCGTCGACCACATCGCCGTCGGCCGGGATCAGCTCGCCCGCCTCCACCAGGACGAAGTCGAAGAGCTGGAGGTCGGTGGCGGCGACGGCCTCGGTCTCGGCCCGGTCCAGATCGGTGCCGTACCGCCAGTGCTTCAGCCGTAGGGCGACCGTGTCCGTACGGGCCCTGCGCAGCGACTCGGCCTGCGCCCGGCCGCGGCCCTCGGCCACCGCCTCGGCGAGGTTGGCGAAGATCACCGTCAGCCACAGCCAGACGCTCACCACCCAGGTGAAGACCGAGGGGTTGAGCAGCGCGGACAGCGTGGTGAGCACCGAGCCGACCGCCACCACGAACAGCACCGGATTGCGTACCAGCGCTCGCGGATGCAGCTTGCGCGCGGCCTCCGGGAGGCACTTCACCAGCTGTACGGGATCGAGCAGCCCGCCCTGCACCGCGCGCCGTCGCCGGGATCCGGGGCGGCGGGGCGGTGCGGAGGGAACGGGCGGAACCGGGGGCGCCTGCGAGGGCGCTGCGGGATGCATCGAGGAAGACCTTCTGATGGGCCCGGCCGCCCGAGCGAGGACGCCGGGGAGAAAGCGACAAGGGAGGAACAGCGCGCCCGCGCCCCGGGGGGAGCGCGGAGCCGGGCCCCCCGGGGGCGGCTGCGGAACGGGCAGCGGCGGTCGCGGCACGAGGGCACGGCAGCCCGGATGGGAGGGGCGGCACGTGCCCTCGTGGTCCGGGGACGGTCAGGCCACTGACGTCCACGGTCCGGTGAGCGACCGAGAGGAATCTAGACGCATTCCGGGCTCCCGACCGTCGTGGGAGCGCGGTTCTTGACGGGCCTCTGATGAGGCACGGACATGCCTGTCAAATCCGCGTCAAGGGTGGCCGAAAAGGCGTCAGGGGGGTGTCAACGCAAGCGGTTCGGTCCGAAGGCCGATCACAGAATGATCGCCACGGGGGATCGGACGACCGTCCGATGCGTGTGAGGTTGGAGGGAGCGTGGCCACCACCACTGGTGTCGCGCACAGTCCGGACGCGACGGCTCGGACTGGCACCGAGACGCACCGCACGACGGTCGAACGACCAGAGGGCCGTTCCGGTCCGCGGCCACGAGGGGGTCCGCGGCCGGACGGCTCTTCTGCCCCGCGCACGGGCGGCCGGCTCCAGGCTCGCTCGCGGGCGGTGGACTGACCGCCGCGGTCGAGTCCCGGAGTGAGCGGCCTCCTACGCCGGGGTCGGCGCCGCGGACAGTCCCTGCTTGACCTGCCGGGTGACCTCGTCGGCGAGGATCTCCGGCAGGCCCTTCTCGATGCCGTCCAGGGCCTGGGCGGCGACCTCGGCGGGGTCGACCTTCTGCTCGGCGGGAACGCCGGCCGCCATGTCGGTGTCCATGTACGCGACGTGCAGCGCCGAGACGGCGATACCACGGGGCGCGAGCTCCTCGCGGGCCGCGTTCGTCTGCGCCCATGCGGCCGCCTTGGCCGCCGCGTACGAGCCGAGGCCGGCCGGGTGGAACCAGGACAGGACGGACAGGACGTTCAGCACGGCGCCGCCGCCGTTGTCCTCGATGACCGGAGCGAAGGTCCGTGTCACGGTGAGCGGCCCGAAGAAGTTCGTCTCCATCTCCTGCCGCACCGCCTCCGGCTCGCCTGTGAGCAGCTTGGCGCCGGTGGAGATCCCGGCGTTGTTCACCAGCAGCGTCGCGTCGGACGCGACGCGGGCGGCCGCCCGGATCGACTCCTCGTCGGTCACGTCCAGGCGCAGCGGGACGACGCCCGCCAGGTCCACGGTCTCGGGCCGCCGCGCCGCCGCGTAGACCTTCGCCCCGCGCCGCACCAGCTGCTCGGCCAGATGGCGCCCCAGACCCCGGTTCGCCCCGGTGACCACTGCGACCGCGTTCGTCAGTTCCATGTCCGCTCCCAGTGTTACGAGGGCTGCCCCGTGAGGGCGCCCCCAAATAGATTACGTAAGCAATCTAAACCGTACACTAGAATAGATGCCAAGCGACATCCAAATGTGGAGGTGCCCGATGGGCCGCGTATCGCAGGCGCAAGCACAGGAGAACCGCAGGAGGGTCGTCGAAACCGCCTCACGCCTCTTCCGGGAGCAGGGGACGCACGTCAGCGTCGCCGACCTCATGAAGGAGGCGGGTCTGACGCACGGCGGCTTCTACAAACAGTTCGCCTCCAAAGAGGCGCTGATCGACGAGGCCACCGCCCATGCGTTCGCCGAACTCACCCGGCGCCGCACGGCGGGACTGGAGCGGCATGCCGGGCAGCGCGAGACCGCCCAGCGGGCGCTGATCGAGGCGTACCTCTCCGTCGAGCACCGCGACGACCTGGCGGACGGCTGCCCCGCCGCCGCGCTCGCCACCGACATGGCGCGCGGGCTGAGCGCCCAGGAGGCGGGCCGGGTGTACAGCGAGGGGGTGAGCGACTTCGCGGACTCGCTCTCCACCGAGGACGAGGACGGCCTCACCCGCCTGTGCACCATGGTCGGCGCACTCGTCCTGTCCCGCGCCACCAAGGGTTCCCCCCTCTCCGAGGAGATCCTTTCCGCCGCCCGCGCGGCCTTGACGGAAGCCGACTAGGCGCGTCCGGCGGGCCCGGCTCCGGTTCCGCCGGACACGCCCTGGCCGCTGGTGGTCCTCCTGAGCACCGCTGCCGTCGTCCGCTGAGTGCGGGGCGACGCCACGCGTTCCGCGGGTGACACGACGCGACCCCGGTGGAGTGCGGCGCCACCGGGCCTTTCGGCGGCGCCCGCGGGCCGGTGCGGCGTAACGTCGTCCTTGTGGACTTCACTGCGGACAGTCTCCTGTCCCGCGCCGCGCGTGAGCTCAGCCTGCGATCAGATCAGCTGATCCAAGACGTGGAGCGGGCCCTGCGTCGTGACGTTCCAGAGGTGTGGGCGGAGGAGGACCTGGCCGTCGACGCGGCGGAGACCGTCGCCGAGCACGTACTCGCGGCCCTGGCCGGCATCGAGCACGGCATCGAGCCGAGCCGCGTCGACACCCCCAGCTCCGACCTGGAACGCGCGCGCCGTCTCGCCCGGCACGGGACGCCCATCAGCGTGCTGCTGCGCGCCTTCCGGCTCGGGCAGGGAGTCCTTCTCGACAGGATGCTGGGGGAGCTGCCCCGGCTGACCGGCGACGCCGAACTGATCAACTCCGCGTCGCGCAAGCTGGTCGCGATGGTGACCGGGTACGTCGACCGCGCGTCGGAGTACGGCGTGGCCGCCTACCAGGAGGAGCGGGACCGGCGACTGCAGTGGCGGCTGTCGATGGTGAACGAGGCGAGTATGCGCATCGGCACCACGTTGGACATCGCCCGCACCACCCAGGAACTGGCGGACTTCGCCATCGCGCACTTCGCCGACGTCGTCACCGTCGACCTGCTCGACTCGGTGCTCCGCGGACTCGACACCCCGGTGGAGCCGTCTCTCGTGCTCCGGCGGGTCGCCGAGCGCTCGGTGGTCGCGGACGACCCGGACACGACGATCCGGCCGCAGCGCGTCTTCGTCTGCGCGGACGGTACGCCATCGGCCCGCGCCCTGATCACGGGTCAGCCCTCGCGTCACGACCTCGGCACCGGTCCGTCGGCGACCTCTGATCCCGGCCGCGGTGTCGACGACGGAAGCCGGTCGACGCTCGTGGTGCCGCTGCGGGCCCGGGACTCCACGCTGGGCGTCGCGCATTTCGTCCGCCATCGCGACAGCGGCTTCTACGACGACGAAGACCTGCTCCTCGCCCAGGAGATCGCCGCCAGGGCGGCGGTGGCCGTCGACAACGCCCGGCGGTACACGCATGCGCGGGCCGCCGCCCTCACCCTGCAGCGCAGCCTGCTCCCGCACGACACCGCGGAGCAGTCGGCCGTGGAGGTGGCCTTCCGCTACCTGCCGGCCGGCGCCCAGGCGGGGGTGGGCGGTGACTGGTACGACGTCATCCCGTTGTCCGGAGCGCGCGTCGCCCTCGTGGTGGGCGATGTGGTCGGCCACGGCATCCACGCCGCGGCCACGATGGGGCGGCTGCGGACCGCTGTACGCACCCTCGCCGACGTGGACCTGCCGCCCGACGAACTCCTCACCCACCTCGACGACGTCGTCCTGCGCCTGTCGGCCGAAGCCGCGCCCGACCCGGACGCCGACTCCGATCAAGGTGTCGGCCAAGGCGCAGGCGCCGACGAAGGCACTGGCACCGGCATCGACACCGGCACCGGCACTGGCACCGGCACCGGCACTGGCACTGGCATCGACACCGGCACCGGCATCGACACCGGCACCGGCACCGGCACCGGCACCGGCACTGGCACTGGCACTGGCACTGGCACCGACCAAGGTGCCGACAACGCCAACGACGGCGAATCCGCCGGGGACATCGGAGCGACCTGCCTCTACGCCGTCTACGACCCCGTCACCCGTCAGTGCACCCTGGCCCGCGCCGGACACCCGCCGCCCGCCCTGGTGGCTCCGGACGGCACCGTCGAGATCCTCGACCTGCCGCCAGGCCCTCCGCTGGGCCTGGGCGGCCTGCCTTTCGAGGCCGCCGAGTTCGACGTGCCCGAGGGCAGCCTCCTCGCCCTCTACACCGACGGGCTGATCGAAGCCCGCGACCGTGACGTCGCGACGGGCCTCGCCCTCCTCCGTCGCGCGCTCGCCCGGCCCGCTCCCTCCCTGGAGCACACCTGCGACAGCGTGCTCGAAGCGCTCCTGCCGCCCCGCCCGGACGACGACGTCGCACTGCTCCTGGCCCGCACTCGCACCCTCGGCGCCCGCCAGGTCGCCGACTGGGACGTGGAAGCCGCCCCCAGCGCCGTCTCCAAGGCCCGGTCGAACGTCACGCAGCAACTGAGCGGTTGGGGGCTGGAAGAGCTCGCCTTCACCGCCGAACTGGTGGTCAGCGAACTCGTCACCAACGCCATCCGCTACGGCCGCCCCCCGATCCGGCTGCGCCTCATCCACGACCGCGCGGTCATGTGCGAGGTCTCCGACACCAGCAGCACCACCCCGCACCTGCGCCGCGCCGGCGTCTCCGACGAGGGCGGCCGCGGCCTGTTCCTGGTCGCCCAACTCGCCGAGCGGTGGGGGACACGCCACGCGCGACAGGGCAAGACGGTGTGGGCCGAGCTGTCCGAGTCCGCCGGATTCCCGGTGTGGGACGCGGAGTAGCGCTCGTGCGGCGCTCGGCCCCAGGGCTCGGAGCGGGTGGATGACCTGCGTGTCAGAAGGGACGCGCCGTTCGTCGCCTTCTCCATCGTTCACCGCCGTTCACCGCACTGACGCACCGAGGTTGCCGTAACTGGCGCATCCGGCGCTCCCGGCCTCCCAGCGCTTCCGGTCCCGTGCGTCTCAGCGCCAGTCGTCGATCACAAAGGCGTCCGGGTGGCTGTAGCCGGCTTCGTTGGGCCTGTGCATGGTCACCCCGAGCAGCCACGGGCGGAACCCGCGGTCGGCCATGTGCTGGTAGGCGTCCTGGCGGGCCAGGCTCATTCCGGCGTTCAGTTCGCCCAGGCCGCGCTCGGACGCGAGTTGCTCGCAAGCGGTGAGGAGTCGTTCGAACCGGTCTCCGGCGCCCGGGCCGGGGCGTACGGCGCCGAACTTGACGAGGCACACATCCTCGCCGGCCTCCGACCCGGCACCGCAGTGGCAGACGGCCAGACCGTCGAGGTCGGAGCCGCCTTGGAGCAGGACGGTGTCCCCGAGCCCCTGCGCGAACGCGGCCACGATCTCGCGCTCCAGGCTCAGGCCCTCGTACACGGTTCCCGTCAGTGCGCGGCAGAGGCTCAGGGCGTAAGGCTGCTCGGCAGCGGTCAACCCGCCGTACAGCACTCGGCCCGGGGCTGCGGCACCACGCGCGACCTGCTTCTTCATGACGGCGGTGAGGAATCGGGGCCAGAAGCCGTACCGGCGGTAGAGCTCCAGATGCTTGGGGCTGTGCGAGAAGGTGAACAGTCCCAGGTGCCGGTTCTCCCAGGTGCCGAAGCGGGCCAAGACCGGTTCCATGAGGTGCTTGCCGACGCCCTGGTCCCACAGGTCCGGATGCACGGTCAGCGGTCCGAAGCAGCCGACGCTGCCCCAGTTGGTGGCGAAGTTCGATCCGACGACCTCGCCGTCGACCGTCGCCGCGAAGGCCGACTGCGGATCCGCCGCCCAGCGGGTGCGGACGAAGTCGGCCGTCCCGGCGAACGCCTCCGGGTCGGGTGCTCCCAGGAAGGTCCCGAAGGCGACCCTGAAGATCTTGTCGGCCTGATCCAGATCCGCCTCGCCCAGCGGGCGAACCACCACCGAGGCCGCTCCGCTCTTACGCTCGGCTGCCGCCATGGTCGCTCTCCTTCCTGCTCCCTCCGTTTCATCGCACCACGAACGCCGGCGACAGGCAGCCGGAGCGGGAGTGGCGGCGGCTGACGGAGGAGGTTCTGCCCCGGCCGCTGCCGAGCCTCACTCCGCACTCGATCGCCGACCCGGCACGCCTTCGGCGGGAATGGATCACGATCCTCGGTGGCTGTCCTGTGCGGATCACGTCGGGGGGCGATCGCGGCCACTCGGCTTCGTAGGTGCCGTTCTGAAGGAGTGTCAGCAGCATGTCCGTTACACAGCCCGCCGCCGAGCGTGTGCGCGTCACCGCGGAACCCGACTGGTACGAGGGTGCCGGCATCTCGCTCGGCGTCCGGGTCGGGAACCTGGTCTTCACCTCGGGACAGGCTCCGATCGACGCCCAGGGCGCCACGGTGGGCGTCGGAGACTTCGAGGCGCAGGCGCGGCAGGCGCTCGCGAACCTGGCGACCGTGCTGACGAACGCGGGCTCCGGTCTCGACGAGGTGGTCAAGGCGACCGTGTTCGTCACCGACATCGCGCGGCAGGACGTCTTCGCCAAGTTGCGGGCCGAGCACTTCCCGAGCAAGCCCCATCTCGCGGAGTCGTTCGTGGAGGTCTCCTCGCTCGCCGACCCCGAGTGGATGATCGAGATCGAGGCGATCGGGCTCGTACGGTGAGGTAGCGCCGCACGGCTTGTCCGGCGGGGCGGGGGCGGGGTCGGAGGCGGGGTTCCGCCTCCCGACCGATCCGGCCCCTGCATGCCTCAGCAGGGCGGCCGTGCGGCTTCCACGCGTACGCCGTCCTGCCCGTCGACGCGGAACGCACCGTGCCGCGGCGCACCTTGACGATGGGGGTCACCGGCCTCGCGCGCCAGAGCCGGTAGCTGTTCCCCGTACGTTCGTACGTTCGCTGCGTGCCCTGGGCTGAGCTTCAACCTTGGCCGGATTGCCTCTTGTCGTGGTTCTCAGGGGGGCCTATCCGTCGCGGGTAAGGATAGGCTAACCTCTCCTCCGTGCAAGCAGGTGAAGAGACCGTCGCGACCTCACGTCCCCACGGCCATGAACTTTCGGCCACGGGAGTCACCGTGGCCTACGAAGGCGTCGATGTCGTACACGACGCCTCCATGACGCTGCGGCCGGGCGAAGTGACGGTCCTGGTCGGGCCGAACGGCAGTGGCAAGTCGACGCTGTTGCGTACGATCGCGCGGCTCCAGCGGCCCAGGGCCGCCACCCTCGTCATCGACGGCGACACCGACGGCCTCGCGCTGAGCCCCCGTGAGTTCTCGCGCCGCGTCGCGCTCCTCACGCAGGGGCGCCCCACGCCCAGCGGGCTGACCGTGCGCGACGTCGTCGAGTTCGGGCGCTACCCCTACCGGGGGCGCTGGGGCAAGGCCGACCCGGGCGGCCGGGCCGCGGTGGACCGCGCGCTCGCCATGACCGGCGTCGAGGAACTCGCCGAACGCGGTGCCGAGCACCTCTCCGGCGGACAGCTCCAGCGCGTCTGGCTGGCCGGCTGCCTCGCCCAACAGACGGGCGTGCTCCTGCTCGACGAGCCCACGACCTACCTCGACCTGCGCTACCAGGTCGAACTCCTCGACCTCATGCGCGATCTGGCGGACGACCACGGCATCGCCGTCGGCGCCGTCCTGCACGACCTCGACCAGGCCTCGGCCGTGGCCGACCGAATCGTTCTGCTCGACAAGGGGCGGGTCGTCGCCGACGGCGACCCCGCCGACGTTCTGACACCGGAGCGGTTGACCGACACGTACGGCATCCGCATCGAGGTCGACACCGATCCCCTCACCGGTCGGCTGCGCACCCGTGCGATCGGCCGACACCACTCGCGAAGCGAAAGGCTCAGCACCACCTCATGAGACGCCTCCTCCTCACCGCGACCGCCACCGTCGCGGCCATCACCCTGTCCGCCTGCGGTACCACCGAGCCCGCCGCCGACGACGCGAAGAAGACCGCCGAGCCCATCACGCTCACCGACGCCACGGGTACGAAGGTCGAACTCGACGGTCCCGCCGCCAAGGTCGTCGGGACCGAGTGGAACGCCGTCGAGAGCCTCGTCTCGCTCGGTGTCGACCCCGTCGGCGTCTCCGACGTCAAGGGCTACAAGACCTGGGACACCGCCGTCCCGCTGAAGAACGAGCCCAAGGACATCGGCACGCGCGGCGAGCCGAGCATGGACACCGTCGCGTCGCTGAAGCCCGACCTCATCGTGGCCACCACCGACCTGCCCGAGGCCGCCGTGAAGCAGCTCCGCAAGGTCGCTCCGGTCCTCACGCTCCGCCCCGCGGACGCGGCCGACCCGATCGGCCAGATGACCAAGAACCTCGACCTCATCGCGAAGGCCACCGGCACCACGCAGCAGGCCGACAAGCTCAAGAAGCAGTTCGAGGCGAAGCTCGCCGAGGGTGCCAAGGCCCTCGCCGACGCCGGTCTCGCCGGCACGAAGTACGCCTTCGCCGACGGGTACGTCGTCTCCAACCAGGTCTCGATCCGGCCCTACACGAGCGGCTCGCTCATCGGCGGCGTCAACGAGAAGCTCGGTCTGAAGAACGCCTGGACGGTCAAGGGCGACGAGAGCTACGGGCTCGGCACCACCGACGTCGAGGGCCTCACCAAGCTGGGTGACGTGCAGTTCGCGTACATCGGCAGCGAGGGCGACAAGTCCAGCACGCCGTTCACCGGTGTCCTCGCCAAGGACAAGGTCTGGACGTCGCTGCCGTTCGTCAAGAAGGGCAACGTCCACCGCCTGCCCGACGGCATCTGGATGTTCGGCGGCCCCGAGTCGATGAACAAGTACATCGACGCCGTCGTCGCCGCGCTGACGAAGTAACACCATGGCCGTCACCGCAACAACCCCCGCCACCCGTCCGTCGGCGGCCACGTCCCGGACGGGCGCGGCCGCGGTGACGGCCGCCCTGGTCCTCCTCGTCACGGCCCTCGCGGTCGTCGACATCACCCAGGGCACGGCCGCCGTGGGCGCCTCCGAGATCTGGAAGGCGCTCACGGGCCGGGCCGAACCGGCCGACGCCTCCGTCGTCATCGCCTCCCGACTGCCGAGGATGGCCGCGGGCCTGCTCGTCGGCGCCGCACTCGGCATCGCGGGCGCCGCCCTCCAGTCGGTCAGCCGCAACGTCCTCGCCTCGCCCGACACCCTCGCCGTCAACGCGGGCTCCTACTTCGCTCTCGGCCTCACCGCCGTCACCGGCCTCTCGCTCCCGCTCTTCGCCTCCTCCGGCATCGCGTTCGTCGGCGGCCTCGCCGCGGCCGCCGTGGTCCTCGGGCTCTCCGGCCTGGGTACCGGCACCGTCCGGCTGGTCCTCGCGGGCAGTGCCCTCACCCTGGGCCTCACCGCCGTCACCGAGGGCCTGCTCCTGCTGTTCCCCCGTCAGACGGAGGGGCTCTACCAGTGGAACCAGGGCAGCATCGCCCAGAACGGCTTCGACGGCGTCCTGCAGATGGCACCGATCGCCCTCGTCGGCGTCGTCGGGCTGCTGCTCCTCGCCCGCCGGATCGACGCCCTGGCGCTCGGTGACGACGCCGCGCGCGGCCTCGGCGTCCCGGTCCGCGCCACACGCGTCACCGCCGTCGTGCTCGCCGCCCTGCTCTCCGCGGCCGCTGTGACCCTCGCCGGACCCGTCGGCTTCGTCGGCCTGTGCGCCCCCGCCATCGTCCGTCCCCTCGCCCGCAGGTTCCGCGGGTTCACCCGTACGCGGATGAACCTGCCGGCCGCCGGACTCACCGGTGTGGCCCTGGTGCTCGGCTCCGACGTGCTGCTCCGCGCCGTCGTCGAGGCGGACGTCGCGGTCGGCGTGCCGACCGGTGTCGTCACCAGCCTCGTCGGCGCCGCCTTCCTGATCGTCATGGCCACACGCGCCCGGGACACGGCCGAAGCCGCCGCGTCCGAGCGGCTGCGCATCAGGAGCAGGACCCTCTTCCTCACCACCACCTCCGTCCTGGTGCTCGTCCTGGTCGGCGTGACCATCGCCTCCGTGCTCCTCGGGGACAGCAAGCTGCTCCTGGGCGACGTGCTGAACTGGGCGCAGGGGCGGGCCGGACGGACCATCACCTTCGTCCTCGACACCCGCGTTCCACGCGTCCTCGCCGCCCTCTTCGCGGGCGCCGCGCTCGCCCTGGCCGGCACGCTTGTCCAGGCCGTGACCCGTAACCCCCTCGCCGAACCGGCCGTCCTGGGCATCTCCGGCGGCGCCGCGCTCGGCGCCGTCCTCCTCGTGACGACCGTGCCCCTGGCCGGAGGGTGGGGTCTGTCCGGGGCGGCCTTCGCGGGCGCCGCGATCAGCTCCGTCATCGTCTTCGGGCTGGCCGCACGGGGCGGGTTCCAGCAGAACCGGCTCGTCCTCGTCGGCTTCGGCGTCGCCATCGGGGCCTCGGCCCTGATCAGCCTTCTCATCATCCTCACCGACCCGTTCAACGCGACCAAGGCGCTCACCTGGCTCTCGGGCTCCACCTACGGGCGGTCCCTGACCGACGTGCTGCCCCTCATGGCCGTCCTCGGCGTGGGCGTGACCGTCGCGGCGATGCGGCGCACCGAACTCGACCTCGTGTCGCTCGACGAGGACACCCCGAGGCTGCTCGGGCTGAGCCTGGGACGAGGACGCCTCGGCTTCCTCCTCCTCAGCGTCCTGCTCAGCGCCACCGCCGTGGCCGCCGCGGGCACCATCGGCTTCGTGGGGCTCGTGGCGCCGCATGCCGCCCGCGCCCTCGTGGGACGGCAGCACGCGCGCGTGGTTCCGGTCGCTGTCCTCCTCGGCGCGATCCTCGTCTGCACCGCGGACCTGGTGGGCCGTACCGTGATCGCACCGACCCAGCTCGGCGCCGGACTCATGACGGCCGTGATCGGTACGCCGTACTTCCTCCATCTGCTCATCCGCAGCCGTCGGTAGGCGCAGGCCGTCACCGCCCCTCGTCACCTCCCGCACAAGGCGGCCTCGACGGGGGGCGGTCTGCTGCGCGGGCGCGCATGCGAGGCGTCGTCCAGGGCGGGCAGACTGGGGGGATGGACACATCGAGCCCCCGGTCGGGCCGGGAGCCCGCCCCCGCCCCGTACGGACGCCTGCGCGTCGAGGTCGAGGACCTCGCGCCGGCCCGCTGGCTGACCGAACGCCGCCCCGGCCACGGTGACTTCGGCACCGTGGCCGGAGTCGTCGCGCCCGGATTCCCGGCGTACGCGCGCGTGCTGCACCCCGCGAGTCTCGACGAGCGCCCGGTCCGCTGGGACGTCGCCGCCGCCGCCCAGGGGCGGAAGGTCGACGCGCTGACGGACTGGCACGAGGTCATCGGCGCGGAGCGGTTCTACCAGAACCTGCACGAGTACGGTCTGCCCGGCGTGTGGGACGAGCACCCCGCCGAAGGCCCCACGCCCGACGATGTCGCGCGGGCCGTGATCCCGGTCCTCGCGCGGTACACGAGCACCCCGGAGCGGTGCTGGTACGGGCTGTGGGACGGGTACGGCCGCCGGGAATGGGGCGGGGTGCCCACCTTCCCCACTCCGGAGCGGGACGAGATCCTGCTGTCCGGACCGCTGGCCGATGTGGTCTCCCCGGAGCTCCTCGACGAGTTCGCCGAACTCCCCGACCTGTGGTGGCCGCAGGACCGGGCCTGGTGCGTCGGCGGCGACGTCGACCTGGTGAGCACGTACGTCGGCGGCTCCGAGGAACTGATCGCCGAACTGCTCGTGGCGCCCGGCCTCGAGGTCCACCGGGTGGCGGCGGGCGACGCCGTCGGCTGATCGAGCGGGGCGGCCCGCACCGAGCCGCGGGGTGCCGGGGCGCGGCAGGTGTCCGATCCTGGTGGCATGGGTGCCAACGGTGCCGGCGGTGGCCCGGGCGCCAGAGGGGCGGGCCGGTCGAGGGGCCTGCTCCGGCTGCCCGACGCCTACGCGGGCGCGGCCCGCCGTTCGCTGCGCGTCACGCTGGCCGCGGGGGCCGGGTTCTACCTGTTCCTGTACGGGTTCGAGCAGCCTGTCGCGGCCACGTACGCGCTCTTCGCCGCCGTGTCGCTGGCCGGCCTCTCGCACATTCCGGGGACCGGGCGGCAGCGGGCCGTCGTCCTGGTGAAGCTGCTTCCGGCCGCCTGGGTGCTGGTCGTGGTGGGCACCTTCCTCGCCGTTCGGAACTGGAGCGCGGTGGCCGGGATGCTGGTCATCGGCTTTGCGCTGGCCTTCGTCGCCGTGGGCGGGCCACGTCCGGCGGGCGCGGCGCCGGGGCTCCAGCTGCTGTACATCCTGCCGTCCTTCCCGCCGTACGCCCCCGAGACCATCGACGAGCGGATGGCCGGGACCACGGTCGGGATCCTTCTGCTGATCCTCGCCGAGACCTTCGTCTTCCCCGAGCCGCCGACCGTGCCGTACCGCGAACTGGCCGCCCGCGCCGCGGTCGCCGCCGTTCGCTGCGCCGGGGAACTGGCCCGCGCGCCGTACGGACTGTCGCCGACGGCCATGGAGGCGGCCAGGGCGGCAGCCGAGGCGCTGCGCCCCTCGCAGGTTCCGGAGGCGGAGCGGCCGGCCGGAGCCGGGGTCCGCTCCCGGGGCCTGACCCACACCGGCCTCTCGGCACGGACGCTCCTCAACCGACTGACACGGCTCCCCGCCGTACCGCCCGGCCGGGCTCCGGAGGACGCGGGCCTGGACCTGCTGCGCGCCGTCGGGCGCTCCGCCGCGGACAGCGCCGCTCTGCTGCGCGGCGCCCCAGGAGCGGGCGCGGCGGACCCCGGACCTGCCCGGGAACGGGCCCTGCTGGCCGCCGTGGAGACCCGGTCGGCGGACCCCGCGACGCTGCGCCGCCGCGCGGCCCTGCTCGAAGTGGCCGACGCCGCGCTGGCGCTGTCCACGGCCGCCGGCCTGGCGGTACGGGGGCGGCTCGTCGACGGGGCCGAGCTGCCCGTCGGCCGGTTCTGGTACGCGAGGATGCGGGCGCCGCAGCTGTGGTGGCGGCGGCTGGTGGGAAACGCCGGGAGCCGGTCGGTCTTCTTCCAGAACGCGGTGCGGATCAGTCTGGCACTGGCCGCCGCCCGGGCCATCGCCGGCCTGGACACGCTGCCGCACGGCTTCTGGGCGCTCCTCGCGACCCTGACACTGACCCGCACGACCCTGGGCGCGACCTGGGGCAGCATCCGTCAGGCGATCGCCGGGACCCTGATCGGAGCCCTGTGCACGGCCGGGCTGCTCGCCCTCATCGGGGCGGACACCACGGTGTACGCGGCCATGCTGCTGCCGCTGTTGCTGATCACCTTCACGGTGGGGCCGGTGAAGGGCGTCGGCTGGGCGCAGGCGTTCTTCGCGCTGGTGGTCTCCCTGGTGTTCGCACAGCTGACGGCGACCACCTGGCGGCTGGCCGAGGTCCGGCTCCTCGACGTGCTGATCGGGAGCGCGATCGGCGCCGTCTTCGGCCTGCTGGCCTGGCCGCGCGGCGCGCAGACCGAGGTGCGGCGCTCGAGCACGGTGCTGCTGCGCACCGCCGCCGAGACCGTGGTCGCCACCGCCTCGACCATCGCGGCCGGAGGGGTACGGGATCCGGGCGCGCCACCACCCGTGAGCGGCTCGCTGCGGCATGCGCTCGTCCTGGCGGAGACGGCCTTCGCGCAGTTCCAGAGCGAACCGCGGGGCCCGGTGGCGGGGGCGTCCGGATCCGGGAAGCCGCCGGGAAAGGGGCGGCGGCCGGTCGACTATCAGGCGGTACTGCTGACTGGGCACCACGCGCTGTGGGGTGCGGAGCGACTGCTGGCGGCGCCGCCGACCGTACCGGCGGAGGAGGTGTCGGGGCCCGTCGCCGTGGCGCCGCTGGAGCCCGCGGTGGCGGCCGTCGTGACCCGGCTCGGGGACCGGGTGGCGGGACGGATGCTGCTGCTGTCCGCCCTTCTGGACCCGACCGGGGACGCCCCGCCGCCCTCGGTGCCCGACCCGCCGTCCACGGCAGCCGACGGGCCGGATACCGCACCGGCCGGGGCGCCGGGCCGGTTCTACGCGGTGGAGGCCTGGCTCAGGGCGTTGCTCCAGGACCTGGAGCGGATCGACCGGTCCTCACACGGTCCATGACGCGACGTCAGTCGGAGGGGGAGGGTCGGATCCGCTCACCCGGCGGGGCGTCAGGCGGGCGGCGTCCGGGGTTCGATGCGGAAGTCGAAGGCGAGCGTGCCGGGGTCGAGGGCGGTCACACCGCCGTCGACGGTGAGCACCGCTCCGTTGACGAACGAGGACGCGGGCGAGAGGAGCCAGGCGACGGCCTCGGCGACCTCGCGCGGCTCGCCCGGACGCCCGACGGGCAGAACGCGGGTGACCTCCTCGTACGCCGCCTCGATGCCGCCGTCCTCCAGCCCCGCCTCCTCGGCGAACCGGTTCATCCGGCGGTCCGCCATGTCGGTGCGCACCCAGCTCGGGCACACGGTGTTGGCACGCAGCCCCGCGCCTCCGTAGTCGACCGCGAGCGAGCGGCAGAGCTGGAGCAGCGCGGCCTTGGACGTGGCGTAGGCGGCATTGCCCACACCGTTGCGCAGCGCGGACACCGACGCCACCGCGACCACGGCGCCCTGGGCGTCGAGCAGGTGCGGGAGGGCGGCGCGCAGCAGATGGAACGGGCCGGTGAGGTTGGTCCGCATGACCGCGTCCCAGTCCTCGAGCGTCACCTCGCCCACGCCTCCGCCGCGCCCGATACCGGCGTTGAGGACGACTCCGTCGAGGCGGCCGTGAGCGGCGAAGGCCGTGTCGACGAGTGCCTGTACCGCGTCCGGGTCGCCGATGTCGGAGGCGACGGCCAGGGCCCCGGTCTCCTCCGCGACGAGGTGCAGGGGTTCGGGGCGGCGCCCGGAGATCACCACATGGTGCCCCGCCGCGCGCAGCAGCCGGGCGGTCGCGGCCCCGATGCCCGTCCCGCCACCGGTCACGAGGTACACGCGCTGGTCCGCCATGCCTTCGAGCCTCCGTCGTCGTCCGTCCGCCGTCGTGATCATACGTACGGAAGCGGCCGAACCGAGGGCCCCGCCGCCGGGCGGGGCGCCCACGGCTGGTGTCGCGGCCCGATGAACGGCAGCCCGTGTGAACTATCTTGGGCTGCAGAGAGACAAGAGGGAGGCACCCCGTGCCATCTGGGCAGCAGGCGCGCGCACAGGCAGCCGCGATCACACCGGGCAGGCGCTCGTCGGAGGCGGCCGCCGAGGCGGCCTCGCCCGCCGAGCGGGTGCGGTCGCTGTTCGGCAGCCACCGGCTCTCTCCCGCGCAGCGCCGCATCGCCCAGTTCCTGATCGACCACCTCACCGAGGCCGCGTTCCTTTCGATCACCGAGCTCGCGGAGCGGGTGGGCGTCAGCCAGCCGTCCGTGACCCGCTTCGCCTCGTCGCTGGGGTTCAGCGGATACCCCGCGCTCCGGGAGGCCCTCCAGCCCATCGCGCTCAGCGCCGTCGCCGGCGCGCCGGGCGAGGGGGAGGCGAGCCTCAGCAACGAACTCCAGTCGGCGGTCGACGCCGAGATCGAGAACCTGACCGCTCTGCGGCGGGTGCTCGCGGACCCCGACCAGATCCTCGAGATCGGCCGTGAGCTGGCCCGATCCGTCCCCCTCACGGTCCTCGGCCTCAGGATCTCGGTCTCCCTCGCGGAGTACTTCGCCTACGCGGCGCGGCGCATCCACCCGGACGTACGGGTGGTGACGCGGGGCGGCACGGTCGCCTACGACGGACTGCTCCAGGCGCGCGAGGCGGGCGGGACCTGGGTGCTGGCCTTCGCGATGCCCCGGCATGCCAACGAGACGCTCGCCGTCGTCCGGGCCGCCCGCGGCGTCGGGCTGCGCGTCGCGCTGATCACCGACCTGGCGCTCGGGCCGCTGGTCGACGAGGCCGACGTGGTGTTCACCGCCGGCACCGGGTCACGGCTCGTCTTCGACTCGTACGCGGCTCCCGGGGTGGTGTCCGCAGCCATCCTTCAAGCCATGGCGGACGCGGACCCGGAGCGCACGCAGACCCGTCTCGAGAAGTACGAGCAGGCGGCTGACCAGCACCATTTCTTCCTCGACGACTGAGCTCCGCTCAAGTTGAATGGGCGACTTTCCGCCATCGGGTCGTATGAATTTTTTCATTCCCTTGCTTACTCGACGGTATATATGTTTACTACGGGTGCCCCCACGGGCCCGAACAGAACACCTCGGCGTCGCCCCCTCCTCCTCAGACGACCTGGTGTTTCGACGGCAGCGCGCCGCGCAGAGCGCGGGTGCATCTGTGGCGGCTCCGGTCTACCCCTGGGCCGGAGCCGCCGCGCAGTGCCGGAGGCCGTGGCCGCGGTCCCTGCCGCCGCCCTGATCGTGGGGTGCGGCCTGGTGTCGCCCCACGTCGCGTGGGAGCAGATGCGGGATCTGCTGCCCGTGGTGGGGTTCCTCGCCGTCATCCTGGTGCTCGCACAGCTCTGTGCCGACGAGGGGCTGTTCCGGGCGGCCGGTCACGCGGTGGCCCGGCGGTGCGGGCGCAGTCCCACATCCCTGCTGGGCGGAGTGTTCGCCGTGATCACGGCCGGCCTGAGCCTGGACGCGACGCTGGTGCTGCTGACGCCGGTGGCCTTCGCCACCGCGGCCCGGCTGGGCACCGGACCGCGACCCCATGTCCACGCGACGGCCCACCTGGCGAACTCGGCCTCCCTGCTGCCCCGGCTCACCGAGCCGGGGCCTTTGGCGCGCACGAGTCCGCGCGGACGCGGTGGTCAGGCCACGACGAGGAGCGCGGCGAGGGCGGGGCCGATCGCACCGCCGAGTTGGTAGAAGAGAACGAACAGCCCGATGGCGGCCGGTCGCCCCGCCTCCGGGGCGGGCTGGGAGGCGCGTACCGACAGGACGGCGTTGCTGCCGGTGGCGACGAAGACGGCGCCCGCGGCGGCCAGCAGCAGCGCCGGTCCCCAGGAGGCGAAGGCGGCGATGAGGGGCGCGGCCGCGCCGACCGCGACGAGGAGGGTCAGCACCTTGCGGTGGCCGAGGCGCACCGCCGCGGAGGCGAGCAGCCAGGAGAGGGCGGAGCCGGTGAGGAGCGCGACCAGCTGACCCGTGCCGATGGCTTCGACGCTCCAGCCGGTGCGCCGCTGAGTGAGCCGGGGGAGGGCGAACAGAAGGATGAAGTAGGAGGTGGAGAAGGCGAAGGCGAGCAGGGCCGAGCCGAGGAACGTACGCGAGCGCAGCACGGCGGCGGGTACGAACCCGTCCGGACGGCGCCGTATGTGAAGCCCGAGCGGGACGAGCGCGGCCGCCGCGGTGAGACCGCCCGCGAGGGGAGCGGTGGGGATCAGGACGAGTCCGGACACGACCGCCACGACCAGCCCGGCCCCGACGGCGTCGAACGGCACGGCGTGCGGCGAGCGTGCGGGTGCGGAACTCGCGGTGTGGCGCAGGATCGCGGGCGCCGCCAGGAGGGCGAGGGCGGAGAGGGCGAGCGAGGTCCGCCAGCCGGCCGCGTCCGCGAGGACGGAGCCGAGGAGCGGTCCTACAGCGCCCAGGACCCCGAATCCCGCGGTGATCGCCCCCATGCGCCGGGTGGAACCGGCGAGGTTCATCGCCACGGCCACCAGTCCCGCACCGCCCGCTGCCTGCGCGGCCCGGCCGAGCAGCGCCAGCGGGAACCAGGGCGCGGTGGCGACGACGACGGTGCCGGCCAGGGCGGTGATCGCGCCGGCGGCGAGGGCCACCCGCAGCCCCCGGTGCCGGACGAGGGCCGCGGCCAGGGGCGTTCCGACCGTCATGGCCCAGGCGAACGCGGTGACCATCCAGGTCGCCTGCGTGGTGGAGACCGCCAGCGAGTGGGCGATGTCGGGAAGGATGAGGACGGGGGCGTTGGCTCCCGTGGCGATGGGTGCCGCGAGGAGCGCCAGCCAGAGGGCCGGGACCTGGCCGGGCGGCGTCCCGGCGGTGAGACGCGGTGCTGATACGGCGGCGGACATGGTGCCCCCTGGGCGCTCGTGAGCTGGCGGGTCGTGGGCGGTGCGGGTGGTGTTGGTCCGGGTGGTGTTCGTCCGGGTGGTGCCGTGCCGAGCACCACCCGTACCAGGCGCGGCCGTACGGGTCAGACGGTGGTGACGACCTCGTCGAAGGTCAGGCGCGGGGAGCGGGGGAACCAGGCGTCCTCGCCGGGCTTGCCGATGTTGACG
>NZ_JBHWBS010000025.1:0-20297 GCF_042735655.1 Streptomyces sp. NPDC059567
GCCTTGCGATCCGTCCCCTCGGCCCCTGCGGGCCTGGGGAGGCCCCATGCACCAGACGCCGCTCCCCGATCCGGCCTGATCGACAAGACACCCCCTAGCCCTCCCCGGCCGTGCCCTCCCGCGCCGCCGCACGGAGGCCCGGCCAGTCCGGAATCTTCACCCTGCCTCGGCCCAGTGAGCGGCCCAGGTCCGACTCGGCGCGCTCGATGGAGAGCCAGCCCCGCCAGGCGACCGGCTCGTGGCCCAGGTCCCGCAGCGCGCCGATCGGGTCGGCCGCCACGGGGCGCCGAGCCAGCTCCGCCGCGTCGGCCAGCAGGGACGTCACGGTCTCCTTGGCGCACGGGCGGTTGGTGCCGATGACGCCCGTGGGGCCACGCTTGATCCAGCCGGCGACGTACTCGCCCGGCGACGGCGCGCCGTCCCGCAGCACCCGGCCGGCCTCGTTCGGGACCGTCCCCCGGGCCTGGTCGAAGGGCAGCCCGGGCAGGGCGACCCCCTGGTAGCCGACGGCCCGCAGGACCAGCTGGGCCTCGATCTCCTCGTACCGCCCCGTGCCCCGCACACCGCCGGCGCCGTCCGGCTCCGTCCGCTCGAAGCGGACCGCGGCCACCCGGCCGCCCTCACCCAGCAGCTCCACCGGCCGCAGGAAGAACCGCAGCCGGATGCTCCGCGCCGCCTCGGCCTCGCCGTCACGTACCGCCGCGCCCGCGCCCTGCGCCGCGCCCTCCGCCCACCCTCGGACCACCTCCAGATTCCGACGGTTCACGGCCGGCAGCGCCGAGGAGTCCGCGAAGGAGGGGTCCAGCGCCAGATCCGCCGGATCCACGCTCACCCGCGCGCTGCCCAGACCGCCCAGCTCCCGCAGCTCCTTCGTCGTGAACTTGGCCTGTCCGGGGCCCCGCCGCCCCACCATGTGCACCTCGCGCACCCGGCTGGCCGCCAGCGCCGCGAGGGCGTCCTCCGGCACGTCCGTGGGGCGCAGTTCGTCCGCGCCCCTGGCCAGGATCCGGGTGACGTCCACCGCCACGTTGCCCACGCCGATCACGACCGCCGAGCGCCCGTCGAGCCGGAAACCGTTGCCCGCGGCATCGGGGTGCGCGCTGTACCAGGAGACGAAGTCCGTCGCCGAGTGGCTGCCCGCGAGGTCCTCGCCCGGCACCCCCAGCCGGCGGTCCCGCGCCGCGCCCACGCAGTACACGACCGCGTGGTACAGCTCCAGGAGACGTTCCGGGGTCAGTCCCCGCTCGCCCACCTCGACATTGCCGACGAACCCGACCCGCTCGTCCTCCAGGACCGCCCGCAGGTTCTGCTGGAGCGACTTGATCTTCTCGTGGTCGGGCGCGACGCCGTAGCGGACCAGGCCGTACGGGCAGGGCAGCCGGTCCAGGACGTCGACCCGCACTCCGGGCACCCCGGACTGCTGGACCAGCGATTGGGCGGTGTAGACCCCGCTGGGCCCGGAACCGACGACAGCGACACGAAGCACGGCCGTACTCCTTCCCGCCGCGGGGATTCCCGCCGAGAGGCTTCCAGCATGGCACCGGAAGCCCCGGCAGGGGAGACACGCGACAGGCCCGGCCGCCCCGGGGCGGGCTCGCTACATCGAGCGCATCCGGTTGATCTCCGCCGTCTGCTGCGCCATCACGTCGTTCGCCATCTCCTCCACGAGGACGTTGTTCCCCTGGCCCAGCACCTCGGCCGCCATCGTCACCGCGCCCTCGTGGTGGGTCACCATCAGCTTCAGGAACAGCTCGTCGAACGCGGTGCCCTTCGCCTTCCGCAGCTCCGCCAACTGGGCCTCGGTCGCCATCCCCGGCATCGTGTGGTGGTCGTGACCGCTCTGCTCGCGCGGGCCGCCGTTGTTCTTCAGCCAGCCCTCCATGGCGTCGATCTCCGGTTTCTGCGCCGCCGTGATGCGGTCCGCCAACTTCTTGACCTGCGCCGACCCGGCCCGCTGCGGAGCGAGCGCGGTCATCGTGAGCGCCTGCTTGTGGTGCACGATCATCATCTGCGCATAGGTGAAGTCCGCCGCGTTGGGCTTGTCGTCGGGCAGCAGCCGGGAGGCCTCGGCCGGCGATATCCTCCGCGCCGGTTCGCCCGGCTTCCCCGGGGCCACCACCGCGGGACCCGAAGCCCCCTGGCTCTGCGGCGCCTTCGCGTCCGGGGCCGAATCGCAGGCGGACAGCGCCCACACCGCGGCGATGCTCAACGCGGCGGCGACAGCTCCACGGATACGGCGGTTCAACAAGGCGACCTCCAGGGGTGGTTCCGAGGGACCGGGGGGACAAGCGTCGGGCACCGTTCCTAGCACGCTTCTCAGGGGCATCGAGCAAAAACATTCATTACATGTGTGTTGCCATCTGTTGAGATGTGCACGCTAAGGACGATACTGCCGGGGTCCATCACCCGTTCAACTACGAACGGATACAAGGGAGGACGGAGTGACTTCGTTGCGTACCACGCGCATCACGCGTACCCCGCGCGCACGGATCAGAGGCCTGGGTGTGGCGACCGCCGCCGCCGGACTGCTGGTCAGCCTGCTCGCGGCCGGCCCCGCGGCCGCCACGCCCGACCCGGGTGACACCACCGCGCAGGGCACCGTCTCCTCTGCGCAGGCGGCCGAAGCCCGGTCCGCCATCCAGAGCGGCGAGATACCCGGTGTGGACGAGATCGTCCACAGTGACAACATCCAACACCTCGTGAACATCCCCAAGGATGCGCTCGCGGGCACCAACTCCGACCTGGCCTTCCAGGGCAAGTACGCCTTCGCGGGCAACTACGACGGTTTCCGCATCTTCGACATCAGCAACCCGCGCGCGCCGAAGACGGTCGCCCAGGTCCTCTGCCCGGGCTCCCAGAACGACATCTCCGTCTCCGGCAACCTCGTCTTCCTCTCCACCGACTCCTCCCGCAGCGACAACTCCTGTGCCAGCGTCAGCCAGCCGGCCACGGAGAAGTCCTCCTGGGAGGGCATGAAGATCTTCGACATCAGCGACATCCGCAACCCGAAGTACGTCGCCGCCGTCGAGACCGCGTGCGGCTCGCACACCCACACGCTGGTGCCCAAGAAGAGGGACGTCTACGTCTACGTCTCCTCGTACTCGCCCAACGCCGCGTTCCCGGACTGCCAGCCCCCGCACGACGGCATCTCGGTCATCAAGGTGCCCCGCAAGGCGCCCGAGAAGGCCGCGATCGTGAGCTTCCCCGTCCTGTTCCCGGGCGAGGGCCCGGACGGCGGCGGCAACCCCGGCGGTCCGACCAACCCGGGTGTCTCCAAGACCACCGGCTGCCACGACATCACCGTGCTGCCGGGCAAGGACCTCGCGGCCGGCGCCTGCATGGGTGACGGCATCCTCTTCGACATCGAGGACCCGGAGCGCCCGAAGGTCATCGACCAGGTCCAGGACAACGTCAACTTCGCGTTCTGGCACTCGGCGACCTTCAACCAGAAGGCCGACAAGGTCGTCTTCACCGACGAGCTCGGCGGCGGCTCCGGCGCGACCTGCAACGCGGCCGTGGGCCCGAACCGCGGCGCGGACGGCATCTACGACATCGTCGGCAAGGGCAAGCACCGCAAGCTCGTCTTCCGCAGCTACTTCAAGATCCCGCGCCACCAGGCGGACACCGAGAACTGCGTCGCCCACAACGGCTCGCTGATCCCGGTCAAGGGCAAGGACCTCATGGTCCAGGCGTGGTACCAGGGCGGCGTCTCCGTCTGGGACTTCACCGACTCCCGCAAGCCGAAGGAGATCGCCTACTTCGAGCGCGGTCCGCTCTCCGCCACCACGATCAGCACCGGCGGTTCGTGGTCCGCGTACTACTACAACGGCTACATCTACTCCAACGACATCGCGAAGGGCTTCGACGTGCTGAAGCTCGACGACCGTCGTACGGACCCGGCGAAGCGGATCCGGATGGACGCGCTGAACGTCCAGACCCAGCCGGACTACTTCGACGACTTCGAGGACTGAGTCCTCGACGGCTGAGTCCTGGACGACTGACACGGCACCCGGAGGTCTAACACCGAGGTCGTGAAGGGAATGCCGTCGGGCGGGCCACCGTCCGGCGGCATTCCCTGCTCCCAGTCCAGTCCGTAGCGCTGGAACAGCTCCGACCGCAGCCGCGCCATCGGCATCGGCGCCCCCGGCAGCAGCACCGCCACGACGGCGCCCATCAGCAGCGCCCGCAGCAGCGGATAGTCCGCGTCCACGTTCGCGGAGCCGTACCGCGTCACCGTGTCCCGCAGCAGGAACGCCAGCCGCTGCTGCTCCGGACACTGCACGAACCCCTCGGCCTGCAGGATGCCCGCCATATGCGTCCGCATGAGCACGGGGCGGTCCACCGCCAGGCCCAGGATCGCGTCGATGGCCCGCGCCATACGCTCCCGGCCGTCCTCGGTCCGCGGCTCGCGCTCCAGCGCCTCCTCCAGCGTGAGGTGCATCAGCCGGTGCACCGCCGACTGCAGCAGCTGGCGCTTGCCCGGGAAGTAGTACGAGATCAGACCACGTGCCGAACCGGCCCGCTCGGCGATGTCGCCCAGCGTCGTCGCCTCGTAACCGCGCTCGGACACGAGCTCGACGGTCGCCTCCAGGAGGCGCTCCCGAGAGCGTCGTCGAAGCTCTTCATTGACCGATGGGCTACGCGGGGACATGCTTGACTCCTGCGTTGACTGGCTCGCAGCCAATATACTCAGCGCAGCCTGCTGTCGCGCCTTCGTGGCTGGTCAGCGGGTTTGCCGTCTGTTCTGGGCGACGCGGGGGATCGTCCAGGACAGGCGGCTTCATCGCGTTTCTCCCATTCTCCTCCGTGCGGTCCCCGACGGACCGGCCCGTCCGGCGCCCTGGCCGTACGTGCGGAACGTGATGATCGACACAATCACGAGGCAGATCCCGAGGGACCAGCCGGCCACCACGTCCGACGGCCAGTGCACCCCCAGATAGACCCGGGTCCACCCCACGCCCAGCACCGACACCAGGGCCGCCACCGCGATCACGCTCCAGCCCCGCCAGCTCTCCTTCCAGTGCAGGGCGAGCACCCAGAGCAGCAGCCCACAGCTCACGGTCGCCGTCATCGCGTGCCCCGAGGGGAACGACGCGTACTGCGCCGAGTCCACCGGATCCGGCCAGCCGGGCCGCGCCCTGTCGACCGCCCACTTCATGCCCTGCTGGACGGCCGCCGCCAGCAGGCTGGTGACCGTCAGCCACAGGGCGAGCAGCCGCTCGCGTCGCCACCACAGCACCACCACCGCGACGGCGATCAGCGCGCGCATCGTCCATGGATCCCACACCCAGTCGCTCAGGATCCGGTTCAGCTGGGTGAACCCCGGCTCGGCGACGGCGCTGCGGTGCAGCTCGTCGGTGACGGAGCGGTCCAGGGAGAGCAGTGGGGGCCAGCCCACGGCCACCAGGACGAGCAGCAGCACGGCCAGGGCGGCGGAGACCACGGCGGAGGAGCGCATGGCCCGATCTTCCCCGACCCGCGCGCCGGATCGCCGCCAACCCCGACTACGCGCCGGAATCCCCGGCTATCCGAGCGCCTTGAGGGCGGGGACGAACGCCACCAGGACCGGCACGACCGGCACGAGCGCCGCGGACGCCGTCAGCCCCAGCCGCCGTCCGGCGGTGAGCCGCGGAGCGGCCGTGAGGAGGCGGTTGACCCGCTGCGGCAGGTCCGCGTCCGGTGCGGGACCCGGCCCGAACACCCCGCGCTCCTCGTTCAGTTCCACCAGTGCCAGCGCGATCGTCAGCCGCCCGAACCGCCGCGAGGCCACATCGTCGGCCGCGAGCTCCACCAGCCGGTGCATCTCGCCCCGGAAGGCCGCGAAGACCGGAATCCCCGGGAACCCGCCCGCCAGCGCCCCCGAGCAGTGCAGCAGCCAGTCGTGGCGCGCCCGGGCGTGTCCCTGCTCGTGCGCGAGCACGGCATCGAGCTGGCGCCCCTTGAGGCGGCGCAGCGCCGCCGTCGTGATGACCAGCTGCGGCGCGGTTCCCGGCAGCCACCAGGCGTCCGGCCGCTCGCCCTCAAGCACCACGAGGCGCTCGCTGCCCGGCTCCTCGCCCGGCAACAGAGGGGCACGGACGAGCAGTTCGCAGCGGCGCTGCCGACGGCGCGCCCGCGCCCGGCGGATCTCCCGGCCGAGCATCGCGCCGGTCCACAGCCCGCCACAGGCCAGGACCACGGCGAGCGCTGCCGACCAGGGCTGGTGGGTGCCCAGTTCGTACGCCTCCAGCACTCCGTGCGGCGCACCCGCGAAGACCTGGCCCCGCACCACCTGCCAGGCGGCCGCGGCACTGAACGTCATCGAGAGCGCGAAGCTCAGCAGCACCGCCGCCACCACGCACTGCCACACCCACAGGGCCACCACGGGCTCGCGTTCCGCCCAGTCGGACCGTGACAACAGCCGTGGCGCCACGGCGGCGGTCAGGACGCCGAGCGAGAGCAGCGCGAGGGAGACCAACATGGCGTCCAGCCTATGAGGGGCGTACTACTCGGGGGTATGGCCTCGCACGCCAAGTGACGTATGCCACGGTTTCGGTGCGGCCGAAGTCAGAGGGTCACGAGCATGGCCAGCATCGCGAGCGCCATCGACAGCCGGCACACCAGCGCGAACTCCGGCCGGGTGGCCCAGGCCGTCGGCGGACCGGCCGCCGGCACCGCCACCGGGACGAGCCGCGTCCCCGTGCGGAGCACGTACACGACGTGGTACGCGAGGAGCGCACCGGTCACGAGCGGTACGCCCGCGGTGCTCCCCACGCCGTGCCCCCCGTGCGCTCCCTGGGCCGGGGACGCCATGACCACCGCCATGTAGACCATCGCCAAGGAGCCCAGCAGATGGTGCAGATGGTGCCCGCCGCGGCGCACCGTCGACAGCGCGTGCAGGGCCGCCGCCCCGAACACGGCGGCGTACACCGCCCACGACCAGGAGGGGGGCGTGAGCACGGCCGGGGGCAGTGCCATCGCCGCCATCCCGAAGCCCATCACGGCCTCGCTCCCCGCCGTCCTGCGCTCCTCGCCCGCGCACCGGCGCATCCGGAGCAGGCAGTACACCCCGCTCGCCCCGCACAGCGTCAGCAACAGCCAGGCCGACAACGCCGGTCCGTGCACGGCACACCTCCCCGTGGGTCTCCCCGGGGTCGATGCCCGCGCCCGGCCTTGCGTACGCGAGCGCACAGGCGTACGCGGGGGGAGCACGGCGCTGGGGCGTTACGCTCGGGAGGATCGTCAGCGCCCCGAGGGGAGACCCGAACAGCATGGACACCGCCACGCCGCAGGACACCGGTCGGATCGGCTACCGCGACGCCGTCGAGGACGACGTCCCGGTCCTCGTGCCGCTCGTGGAGTCGGCCTACCGCGGCGACTCGAGCCGGACCGGCTGGACCACCGAGGCGGACATCCTCCAGGGTCAGCGGACCGACGTAGAGGGCGTGCGCGCCGTCATCACCACCCCGGGCAGCCGGCTGATGGTCGTGGAGCGCGACGGCGAGGTCGTCGCCTGCTGCCAGCTCGAACACCGCGGCGACGCCGCCTACTTCGGCATGTTCGCGGTCCGCCCCGAGCTCCAGGGCGCCGGTCTGGGCCGCCTGATCATCGCCGAGGCGGAGCGCCGGGTGCGGGAGATCTGGGGCGTGGGCGAGATGCACATGACGGTGATCTCCGTGCGCGAGGAGCTCATCGCCTGGTACGAGCGGCGCGGCTACCGCCGTACGGGACAGATGACCCCCTTCCCGTACGGCGACGAGCGCTTCGGTGTCCCGCAGCGGGACGACCTGCAGTTCGAGCTCCTGGTGAAGCCGCTGGTCTGAGCCCCGGTCCGGCGAGTCAGGCCGTGAAGCGGCCGGTGCGGCGGATCTCCGGATAGTCGGTCGTCGCGCCGTCGAGCTCCAGGGCCCGCACCAGCCGCAGGTGGTCCTGGGTGTTCACGACCCAGCCGATGACCCGCAGACCCTCGCCGTGCGCACGCTCGACGGTCTCCAGGGTGAGGTGCCGGATGTTCAGGACGAGGGCGCCGGCGCCGACCGACTTGGCCCGGTCTACGACGTCGGCGTCCCACAGGTCCGCCACGAGCGCCGTGCGGACGCCGGGGACCAGCCGGGAGACCTCCGCGAGGGCCCCGTCGTGGAAGGAGAGGACCTCCACCCGACCCACCAGGTCGCGCCGGTTCATCACCTCGGCGAGCGCACGGGCGGCGGACACGTCCTTGATCTCGGCCTGGAGCGGGGACCGCACCGCGTCCAGGACCTCCTCGAAGACGGGGACGCGCTCCCCGCCGCCCGCGTCCAGCTCGCGCAGCTCCGCGAGGGTCTTCTCGGCGATCGCGCCGCTGCCGTCGGTGGTCCTGCCGACGTCGGCGTCGTGCATGACGACGAGAGCGCCGTCCTTGCTCAGATGGAGATCCAGTTCGATGACGTCCATGCCGACCTGCTCGGCCCGGACGAAGGAACGCAGGGTGTTCTCGGGCTCGACGCCCATGACTCCGCGATGACCGATGGTGAGGAAACTCAAGATCTTCTCGCTTCCGTCGATGTCCGGGCCTCGGGGCGCAGCCTAATGACTTCACCGCAAGAAGGAAGCGCACGCGCGCGGGGCGTCGGAAGGTGCCACTCCGGGCGTCACACCCACGGGCCCCTCAGGGCCCCGCGTCGCCCCTCGCGGGAGCCTCCACCAGCGCGTCCAGGTCCGTCAGCATCGACTCGGCGAGCTCCAGCTCCGCCACGTGCTGCCGTTCGCTCCAGCGCAGGGCCACGGCCGGATGGCGCCACTGCGGCTCGGCCTCGGCGCGGGCGAGCGCGTCCCGGACCTCCTTGAGCTCGCCCTGTGTGCGGGCGATGTGCTCCTCGACGAGCGTCCGCAGCCGGTCCGGGGCGGCGAGATGCCCCAGCCAGACCCGCAGCACCAGCGGATGCTTGAGCACCACGGGCCCGCCGTCGCCGTCCGCCCAGTCGGCCAGCGCCGCCCGGCCCGCGTCCGTGATCGCGTACCGCCGCTTGGTCCGCGGCTCCTCCGGACCCGACCGTTCCGACATCACGTACCCCCGCGACTCCAGCCGGCGCAGCTCCGCGTAGATCTGGCTGATCGCCGGCGACCAGTGGAAGAAGCGCAGGGACGCGTCCGCCCACTTCTTCAGCTCGTAGCCGGTCCGCCCGCCGGGGAAGGAGAGAAGTCCGAGCACCGCCCAGGCGGTCTGCGGCAATCCGTGTTCCGTCTCTTGCCTCTTCGCGATCTGACGACTAGTCATATGGCTAATCGAAACAAGGACAGCTCCCCGACACAACCCCCTGGAGGGCATGTGAAGTTCTCCGTGATCTTCGAGGCACAGCTGGCCGACCCGACCGTCGAGCATGAGCACCAGGTCATCCACGACTGCGTCGAACAGGCCGTCCTCGCGGAGGAGATGGGCTTCGACCGGATCTGGGCCGTCGAGCACCACTCCCTGAAGTGGTACGCCCACATGTCCGCACCCGAGGTCTTCCTCAGCTACGTCGCCGCCCGGACGAGCCGCATCCGCATCGGCCACGGCGTGGTCTGCATGCCGTTCAACTTCAACCACCCCGCCCGCGTCGCCGAGCGTGCCGCCATGCTCGACCTGCTCTCCGGCGGACGCCTCGACCTCGGCGCCGGGCGAGGCGGCACCGAGCAGGAGACCTCGCTCTGCGGGGTCGACCGGGACCGTACGACCCAGGAGGTCGAGGACGCCCTGCGGATCATCGGCAGGGCCTGGCAGAAGGAGGAGCTGGAGTACAGCTCCGAGCTGATCAGGATCGATCCGCATCCGATCCTGCCCCGCCCCCGGCAGACCCCGCATCCGCCGCTCTTCCTCGCCTGCAGCCGTACGGAGACCCTCACCCAGGCCGCCGAGCTCGGCATCGGCGCGCTCGTGATGGGCTTCGCCGGGCCCGGGTCGATCGCCGAGATGCGCCGCGCCTACGACGCGGCCCGCGCCGCACGCACCGGCGACCGGTACGTCTCCACCGTCGTCAACGACCACTTCTCCGTCCTCTGCCCCACGATCGTCCTCGACGACCGCGCCGAGGCCCGTCGCATCGGCATCCGGGGCCAGCGCTTCTTCGCCCAGTCGATCGGCCACTGGTACGGGGGAGCGGGCATCCCCGACGAGGCGGTGGTGGAGGGCGCCGACGAGGCCGCCGACATGCGCCGCGCCGCCGAGCAGGTCGTCGCCCGGCTGCACGAACAACGCATACCGGTGCGGCCCTCCGCCACGGCCACCTTCCACGCCGACCACGCCTACGGCACCGCCGAGGACGCCATCGCCTACGTGGAACGGCTCCGGGACGCGGGAGCCGACGAGGTCATGTGCCTGATGCAGATGGGCACCGTGCCGCAGGATGCGTGTCTGGAGACCCTGCGCCAGTGGGGCGAGAAGGTCATCCCGTACTTCACCGAGGGGGCGGGCGCACGATGACGGAGTCCGCACCCACCGGCCGTCCCGACGGTCTGCCCGTCGACCGGCTCGATCCCGAGGCCCGTCCCTTCGTGGAGCTGCTCACCGCCGTCTTCCCGGACATCGGCGGAGCCGTCACCGACCCCGTCGAGGCCCGCCGGCTGCTCGCCGCCGCCCCTGCGCCGCCCGGTGAGCCGCCCGCCGTCGGCTCGGTGGAGGACCGGACGGTCCCCGGCCCCGAGGGCGCCCCACCGCTCCCGGTACGCGTCTACCGCCCCGAGGGCGACGCGAGGCCCCGCCCGACCACCGTCTTCTTCCACGGCGGCGGCTGGGTGCTCTGCGGCCTGGACACCCATGACCGCACCTGCCGGACCCTGTGCCGGGAGTCCGGGGCCGTCGTCGTCTCCGTCGACTACCGGCTCGCCCCCGAGGCCCGCTTCCCCGCGCCCGTCGAGGACGCCTACGCGGCGCTCCTGTGGGCAGCCGCGCACATCGCCGAGCTGGGCGGCGAGCCCGCGGCCCTCGTCGTCGCGGGGGACAGCGCGGGAGGCAACCTCGCCGCCGCGGCCGCGCTGCTCGCCCGCGACCGGAGGGGCCCCGCGCTCGCCCGCCAGGTGCTGATCTATCCGGCCACCGACATGGCCGGCGCCCACGCCTCGTACCGGACGAACGGCGCGGGCTACTACCTCACCGCCGCCCACATGCGCTGGTACCGCGACCACTACCTCGGTCCGGACGGCGACCCCCGCCATCCGCTCGCCTCTCCGCTGCGCGCCGAGCTCGCCGGTCTGCCGCCCGCCCATGTGGTCACCGCCGGCTGCGACCCGCTGTGCGACGAGGGGCGGGCCTTCGCCGCCGCCCTGGCCGCGGCGGGCGTCGAGGTCACGGAGGACCACCACCCGGGGATGTTCCACAGCTTCCTGGCCCTGCACGAGTACCTCGGCGCGTCGGCGCGGGCCGTCCGGCGAGCGGGGGATGCGATTGCCTCAACGCTTCCGGACAGGAAAATCAGCGGTGACCATGGGGGTGTCGCAGGATAATTTCTCTTGGCCCTCTTGTCCGGAGGAACCGCGGACGGATACGGTGTCTTGACGCGAGGTTCTCCTGTGGAGGAAGTGAAATGACGGAAATTCTTGTGGCTGACGTGACCGGTGGGGGGATAGCAACCGCTGCTCCGGTGATCGAGCACCCTGCCTGGCCCGAGCTCAAGAATGCCGTGGAGGAGATCCGTCCGTGGCAGAGCAAGGACGGGTCCATCGACTTCGAGACCGAGGGCGCGCCGTCCCGCGCCCTCGCCGAGGGTGTGGTCGAGCGCATCGCGACCGCGGTCGAGCAGCTCTCCCCGCTGCTCCCGCACGACACCGCGTACCACCGCGCGCTCGTCGCCGACCTGCGCAAGTGGGCCGAGGGCGGCTTCGGGGTGCCGGACTTCCTGGACTCCCTGCTGGCCTTCCAGCCGGCCGCCGACCGTCAGGACGGGCTCCAGCACCTGGCGCTCTTCCCGATGTACACGCAGAACGGCAACCCGGACCGCAACCTCGAGGCCGTCGTCCTGCGGATGGTCTGGCCGGAGTGGCTCTCCGAGCTGGAGCGCACCCGCTACGACAACCCGCTGTTCTGCGGCATCACCTTCGAGGACTTCACCGCCGGTTACGACACCAACTCGGCCGTCCTCTTCCCCGAGACCATCGCCGTGCGCGAGGCCCCCGAGCGCTTCAGCTGGGGCGGCATCTTCTGCGACCGTGAGGCCGCCCGCTTCCGCAAGGTCACCGAGGCCGCCGTGGACATCCTCGGCATCGAGCTGCCCGAGGACATCGCCGCCATGGTCGAGGACCAGAAGCGCTGCGAGTCCGCCTTCGTGCTCTGGGACATGGTCCACGACCGCACCCACAGCCACGGCGACCTGCCGTTCGACCCGTTCATGATCAAGCAGCGCCAGCCGTTCTGGATGTACGGCCTTGAGGAGCTGCGCTGCGACCTCACCGCCTTCAAGGAGGCCGTGAAGCTGGAGGGCGAGGGCAACACCCACGGCCGGGACGTGCAGTACGCCGTCCTGTTCGACCGGATGTTCCGCTTCCCCGTCACCGGTGACCGCAACCGCAACTACGACGGTCTGGGCGGCCAGCTCCTCTTCGCGTACCTCCACAAGCACGACGTGGTGCGCTGGACGGACAACACGCTCAAGATCGACTGGAAGCGTGCCCCCGAGGTCACCAACCAGCTCTGCGCCGAGATCGAGAAGCTGTACCGCGAGGGCATCGACCGCCCCAAGCTCGTCCACTGGTTCAAGGCGTACGAGCTCGTCTCCACCTACCTCGCCCCGCACCCGGGATCGAAGTGGGCCAAGGGTCCGGACGCCCTGGACCTGTCCCTCCCGCCCCGCAAGCTCGTCGACGACGTGCTTCCGGACGAGTTTCCGCTCAGCATGTTCTATGAGGCCCTGTCCAAGAAGCTCAAGGACGTGATCGCCTCCACCAAGGGCATCACCGCCGCGAACGCTTCGCGGACCGAGCAGGCTGCCGCGTGAACCCAGTCACGGAGGAGGAGGGGACGACCATGAACGGCAACGGAAACGGCGGGCCGCTGGAGGGTGCCGTCATCGCGGTCGCGGGAGCGGCCGGTCCGGCCGGGCGGGCGACGCTCATGCGCCTCGCCGAAGCCGGCGCCATCGTCGTCGGTGCCGACGCCGACCCGGCCCGCCTCGCCGAGGCTGTCGACGCCGCCCGGTACGCCCACGGCGGCGCCACGGTCGTCGGCGACACGGTCGACCTGTTCGACCTGGGCGCGGCGCGCGAATGGGCCGACAAGACGGAGAAGGAGTTCGGCCGGATCGACGGGCTCGTGCACCTCGTCGGCGGCTGGCGCGGCAGCGCCTCCTTCGCCGAGACCGACCTCGCCGACTGGAACTTCCTGGAGAAGCTCCTCATCCGCACGGTCCAGTCCACCTCGCTCGCCTTCCACGAGCCGCTGCTGCGCAGCGACCGCGGCCGATACGTGCTGATCAGCGCCGCGGGCGCCTCCAAGCCCACCGCCGGCAACGCGGCCTACTCCGCCGCCAAGGCGGCGGCCGAGGCGTGGACGCTCGCCATGGGCGACGACTTCCGCAAGGCGGGGGGCGACGAGGGCCCCCAGGCCGCGGCTGCCATCCTGGTGGTCAAGGCACTGGTGCACGACGCCATGCGCGCCGAGCGCCCGAATGCGAAGTTCGCGGGCTTCACCGACGTCAAGGATCTGGCCGACGAGATCGCCGGCGTCTGGGAGCGGCCCGCACAGGAAGTGAATGGACAGCGTCTGTGGCTGACCCCCAAGCCGTGACCCCGGCTCTGCCCACCAGGACCGACGCGCGTCGTCACCACGACCCGTCGGTCCGGGGCTTCGCCAGCGACAACTACGCCGGAGCCCACCCGGAGGTGCTCGCGGCCATCGCGCTCGCCAACGACGGTCATCAGATCGCCTACGGCGAGGACGACTACACCGAGCACCTCCAGCGGATCATGCACAGCCACTTCGGCCCGAACGCCGAGGCGTTCCCGGTCTTCAACGGCACCGGCGCGAACGTCACCGCCCTGCAGGCGCTGACCGACCGCTGGGGCGCCGTGATCTGCGCCGAGTCCGCGCACATCAACGTGGACGAGGGCGGTGCGCCGGAGCGGATGGGCGGCCTCAAGCTGCTCACCGTGCCGACCCCGGACGGCAAGCTCACCCCCGAGCTCATCGACCGGCAGGCCTGGGGCTGGGAGGACGAGCACCGGGCCATGCCGCAGGTCGTCTCGATCACCCAGAACACCGAACTGGGCACGGTCTACACCGTGGACGAGATCCGGGCCATCGTGGAGCACGCCCACGCCAAGGGCATGAAGGTGCACCTCGACGGGGCTCGGATAGCCAACGCCGCCGCCTCCCTGAACGTGCCGATGCGCGCGTTCACCAACGCGGTCGGCGTGGACGTCATCTCCTACGGCGGCACCAAGAACGGCATGCTGTTCGGCGAGGCCGTGGTCGTCCTCAACCCGGACGCGGTCAGCCACATGAAGCACCTGCGCAAGCTGTCCATGCAGCTCGCGTCCAAGATGCGCTTCGTCTCCGTGCAGTTGGAGGCGCTGCTCGCCAAGGACCTGTGGCTGCGCAACGCCTCGCATGCCAATGCGATGGCGCAGCGCCTCGCGGCCGGCGTGCGGGAGGTGGACGGGGTGGAGATCCTCTACCCGGTGCAGGCCAACGCGGTCTTCGCACGGCTGCCGCACGAGGTGGGCACCCGGCTCCAGAAGCGCTTCCGCTTCTACTTCTGGGACGAGGCCGCCGGCGACGTGCGCTGGATGTGCTCCTTCGACACCACGGAGGACGACGTCGACGCCTTCCTCCAGGCGCTGAAGGAAGAGCTGGCGCGATAGCGCCTCTCCCAGGCGAGTATAAGTATGCGGCCGACCGGAAAGTCATTGACTTCCGGTCGGTCGTCTTTCTAGGGTCCCCGGTTATGGAGCTGATCCAGCAGGACCCCGAACTCGCCGCCTACCTCGCCGCGGACGAGGCGATCGACCACGAGCACCCGGTCGTACGCGAGACCGCCGCCGCGCTGCGCGCCCTGCACCCCGACGTATACGCATACGCCCGGGCGGCGTACGCGTACGTACGGGACGAGATCCCGCACTCGAGCGACACCGGCGACCTCCTCGTCACCTGGCGCGCCTCCGACGTCCTCGCGCGGCGCACCGGGATCTGCCACGCCAAGGCGCATGCGCTCGCCGCGCTGCTGCGTGCCGAGTCGATCCCGACGGCGCTCTGCTACCAGAAGTTCGAGGTGCTCCACGGGCTGGTCGCGATCCGGCTGCCCGGCGCGGAGGCCTGGCACCGGCAGGATCCCCGCGGTGGCGAACCGGGCCGGGAGGCCGAGTTCTCCCTGGAGGAGGAACGGTTTGCCTTCCTGTCCGATCCCGAGTTCAATGAAGTGGACTACCCGGTGCTGTATGCTGCACCATATGCGGGAGTTCTGAGCGTCATGCGGTCGGCGCGGGACAGCGCGGAGCTCTTGCGGATCCTTCCGACCGACCTCTGACGCAAGGACGACGATGCCCCTCACCCTGACAGTCTCCGACGAGGTGCGCACCCTCGTGCCCGGCTTCACCCATCTCGCGATCGAGGCCCACGGACTCGTCAACGGCCCCAGCGACGAGGTCAGTTCGGCTCTGCTGGACGACGCGGCCCGACGCCTGGCCGAGCGGCTCGCCGGACAGGCGCCGGACAAGGACCCGCACGTCGCCGCCTGGCGCGCGGCGTACTCCGCCTTCGGCGCCAAGCCCTCCCGTACCCGCAACTCCGCGGAGGCCCTGGCCAAGCGCGCGCTCGCGGACGGCGGACTGCCCCGGATCAACCGGCTCGTCGACGCCTACAACGCGATCAGCGTCGCGCACCTCATCCCGGTCGGCGGCGAGGACCTCGACAAGATCCAGGGCGAGATGCGGCTCGTGCGGGCCACCGGCGACGAGGCGTTCGTGACCACGGCGGGCGGCGAGGAGAGCGTGGAGCACCCCGAGCCGGGCGAGGTCATCTGGTGCGACGAGGCGGGCGTCACCTGCCGGCGCTGGAACTGGCGCCAGGGGCCGCGCACGCGGATCGACGACGACACCGTCAACGCGGTCTTCCTGCTGGAGTCGCTGACTCCCATGACGCGCGAAGAGCTCGTCGCCGCGGGCAACGAGCTCGCCGAATCCCTGGAGAAGCTCAACCCCGGGGCGCGGATCACCGTCCGCGACCCGGAGTGACGTTTCGGCCGGTGACCTTCCGGCGGGCCGGCCTACCGGTCAGCCGGCGTCCTTGACCTCGGCCGGAGTCGGAGCCGTACCCCCGAGGTGCGCGGGCACCCACCAGGTGTCGCTCGCGTCCTTGGGGCGCACCGGATAGGCACGCTGCGCGGCCTCCAGAAGCTCCTGGACGCGCTCCCGCAGCCGCCGGGTGATGGCGCCCGCGTACTGGTCGGCCGGGGCCTCCACCGGCTCGCCCACCCGGATCGTCACCGGGATGTGGCTGCGCTTGAAGTTCCGCGGCCGGCCCTTGGTCCAGACCCGCTGCGTGCCCCAGAGCGCCATCGGGATCAGCGGGACCCCGGCCTCCTGGGCGAGCCGCGCCGCACCCGACTTGAAGCTCTTGAGCGTGAACGACTGCGAGATGGTCGCCTCGGGGAAGACGCCGATGATCTCCCCGGCCTTGAGCGACTCCAGCGCGTGCTTGTAGGCATGCTCGCCCTGCGAGCGGTCCACCGGGATGTGCTTCATGCCGCGCATCAGGGGACCCGACACCTTGTGCCGGAACACCGAGTCCTTGGCCATGAAGCGCACCAGGCGCTTCTGCGGCAGCGCGGCCAGGCCCGTGAAGATGAAGTCCAGATAGCTGATGTGGTTGCTGACGAGCACCGCCCCGCCCGTGCGCGGGATGTGCTCCGAACCCTGCGTGTCGATCTTCAGGTCCAGCGCCTTGAACATGGTCAGTGCGGCGCCGATGACCGGCCGATACACGAGTTCTGCCATCTGAGAGGAACCCCTTCTTCTGTTCCTGGGGAGGGTTCTCCCGGCGGAAGTTACGCAGCCGTAGGTTTTCGGCTTTGGGCAGATCGTGCCCCATGTGGGCCCTGGTGACCAGTCCTGACGGCTTCGTACGGGGAGATTCTCGTCACGCCCGGTGGCCATGGCGGGAATCGAACGGTGACATGGAACGCTGCACAGGGCAGTGGAGAGCAGGGAGCGGGAGATGACGGAACAGTGGCTGGGCGCGGACCGGCTCGGGGTGGAGCTGGGGGAGCAGGCGACCCTCGTGCAGTTCTCCACGGCCTTCTGCCAGCCCTGCCGCGCCACCCGCCGGACCCTGTCCGAGGTGGCGGAGATGATCGAGGGCGTCGGCCATGTGGAGATCGACGCCGAGGAGCGGCTCGACCTCGTCCGCGAGATCGGGATCGTGCGGACCCCGACCGTGCTCGTCCTCGACCGCGCCGGGCGGATCGTCGTCCGCGCGGCCGGACAGCCCCGCCGCGCGGACGTCATCGCCGCGCTGGGGCGCGCCGTCTGACGCGGTGACACTTCTCCCACATCCCGGTACGCACTTGACTGCACCCGCCAACGATCGTCAGTCTGGCGAGGTGCCTGCAGAAATCCTTCTCTACGGGCGGGCCCACGTGGACCTGGCCCGCAACGCGAGCGCGCGCTGTCCGGGCGTCTGAGAAGCCACGGACCCCTCTCACGATGCCCTCGCAGAAGGACAACTCCATGACGATCTCGCCCGAGCTCCGCACCGTTGGCGCCCCTCGGCAGGCCTCTCCCGACCTCCTCCGTTCCGTCTTCCGGCAGCATGCGGCAGGTGTCGCGGTCATCACCGCCCACGGGGAACGTCCCGTCGGCTTCACCGCCACCTCTCTCAACTCCGTCGCCGCGGAACCTCCGCTGATCTCCTTCGGCGTGGGCACCACCTCCTCCAGCTGGCCCGTGCTCTCCGAGGCCGAGCACATCGGCGTCCACATACTCGGCGAGCACCAGCAGGAGCTGGCGGGCACCTTCGCCCGCAGCGGCGCCGACCGGTTCGGCGGTCCGACGCGCTGGAGCGTGGGACCCGAGGGTGTCCCGATCCTGGACGACGTACTGGCCTGGCTGGTCTGCCGGGTGGTGGCCCGCGTCCCGGCCGGGGATCATCGGATCGTGATAGCCCAGGTCGTCGCCGGGGACCCGAGCGGGGTGGGCCGGCCGCTCCTCTATCACCAGGGACGCTTCAACGCTCTGCGTGACTGAGGGTTCCCTTACCTGAGCGTTGGCAAGGTCACACGCCTGAGCGCTTGCTCACTGGTAACGGACTGGGTGTACTGACGAGTAATATTTCGGTCGGGGCGTAGGGCGCCCCGACCGGAAACCCGCCCTTCAGGCGCCTATGCTGCGAGCAACAAGGCAGCCCAGTTATGACGATGCAGTAGGAGAGCCGGCGTGAGCTTGAGGATCGTTGTCTGTGTGAAGTACGTGCCCGACGCCACTGGCGATCGGCACTTCGCCGATGACCTGACCGTCGACCGCGACGACGTCGACGGCCTGCTGTCGGAGCTCGACGAGTACGCGGTCGAGCAGGCGCTCCAGATCGCCGAAGAGGCCGACGACGCCGAGGTCACCGTCCTCACCGTCGGCCCCGAGGACGCCAAGGACGCGCTGCGCAAGGCGCTGTCCATGGGCGCCGACAAGGCCGTCCACGTCGAGGACGACGATCTGCACGGCACCGACGTCATGGGCACCTCGCTCGTGCTCGCCAAGGCCATCGAGAAGACCGGCTACGACGTCGTCATCGCCGGTATGGCCTCCACCGACGGCACCATGGGCGTCCTCCCTGCGATCCTCGCCGAGCGGCTGGGCGTCCCGCAGGTCACGCTGCTCTCCGAGGTCTCCATCGAGGACGGCGTCGTCAAGGGCCGTCGCGACGGCGACACCGCTTCGGAGCAGCTGGAGGCCTCGCTTCCGGCGGTCGTGTCGGTGACGGACCAGTCGGGCGAGGCCCGCTACCCGTCCTTCAAGGGCATCATGGCCGCCAAGAAGAAGCCGGTGGAGTCCCTGGACCTCGACGACCTCGAGATCGAGGCCGACGAGGTGGGCCTCGAGGGCGCCTGGACCGCGGTCGACTCCGCCGCCGAGCGCCCCGCGCGCACCGCGGGCACGATCGTCAAGGACGAGGGCGAGGGCGGCAAGCAGCTGGCCGAGTTCCTCGCGAGCCAGAAGTTCATCTAAGGGCTCGCGCGAGCCGCTGAAGTCCGCCCCCTTTTCGTTCGCAGGAGATTGAATCCCCATGGCTGAGATTCTCGTCTACGTCGACCACGTCGACGGAGCCGTCCGCAAGCCCACCCTGGAGCTGCTGACGCTGGCCCGCCGCATCGGCGAGCCCGTCGCCGTCGCGCTGGGCAACGGCGCCGCCGACACCGCCGCCGCCCTCGCCGAGCACGGCGCGGTCAAGGTCCTCACCGCCGACGCCCCCGAGTTCGCCGAGTACCTCGTCGTCCCGAAGGTCGACGCGCTGCAGGCCGCGTACGAGGCCGTCTCCCCGGCCGCCGTGCTCGTCCCGTCCTCCGCCGAGGGCAAGGAGATCGCGGCCCGCCTCGCGGTCCGCATCGGCTCCGGCATCATCACCGACGCCGTCGACCTGGAGGCCGGTGACGAGGGCCCGGTCGCGACGCAGTCCGCGTTCGCCGCCTCGTTCACCACCAAGTCCCGTGTCTCCAAGGGCACCCCGGTCATCACGGTCAAGCCGAACTCGGCCCCCGTCGAGGCCGCCCCGGCCGCCGGCGCCGTCGAGGCCCTCGCGGTCTCCTTCGGCGCGCTGGCCACCGGCACCAAGGTCACCGCGCGCACCCCGCGCGAGTCGACCGGCCGTCCGGAGCTGACCGAGGCCGCGATCGTGGTCTCCGGTGGCCGTGGCGTCAACGGCGCCGAGAACTTCGCGATCATCGAGGCGCTCGCCGACTCCCTCGGTGCCGCCGTCGGCGCCTCGCGCGCCGCCGTGGACGCCGGCTGGTACCCGCACTCCAACCAGGTCGGCCAGACCGGCAAGTCGGTCTCGCCGCAGCTGTACATCGCCTCCGGCATCTCCGGTGCGATCCAGCACCGCGCGGGTATGCAGACCTCGAAGACCATCGTCGCGATCAACAAGGACGCCGAGGCCCCGATCTTCGACCTCGTCGACTACGGCGTCGTGGGCGACCTCTTCGACGTCGTCCCGCAGCTGACCGAGGAGGTCAAGTCCCGCAAGGGCTGACCTCCGCAGGCTTGACCTGCGATTCTGTACGGTCCGGGGGCCGCGTGGTGATGAGCGCCGCGCGGCCCCCGGCCGTTTAGGTCAAACATTTAAGCATGTGCCGAAGGACGACATAAATAGGTATTCGGTTTGT
>NZ_JBHWBS010000025.1:20307-42299 GCF_042735655.1 Streptomyces sp. NPDC059567
TTCTCTGTTGTTTTTCTGGCGGGGGGGGGGGCGGGGTGGGCTGCGCCGCGCCCCCCCCCCCGGCCGTTTCGGACAACCATTGACGCAGGTCCCGACGGACTACTAACTTCGCTATACGGATTGTTGATTCCGTGAAGCGGAAAATAGGAGGATGTGGGATGGGTCAGCAGGAGAAGGTGTCGACGAGCCTCGCCGGAGCGGTCAGCGAGGGCATCAGCGCCTCCCTCGCAGCGGTGGACGCCGAGCTCGACCGGCGCTACCCCGGCGACCCGGGCACCCGCCAGCCCGTCCACACCGTCTACGTCCCGGGCAACGTCTTCGACGCCGGAACGATCCGCTCCTGGGGCGACCAGGCCCTCGCGGCGCTCGACCAGCACGCCCCCGACGCCGACTCCTTCGCCGCCGTCCTCGGCCTCTCCGACGACCTCGCCGAGGACGTCTACGGCCGCGTACGGGCCAAGCTGGAGCGCGAGCCCATCGAGGACCTCCGCGTCGACTTCGAGGACGGCTACGCGGGCCAGGACGAGGACCACGACGCCGCCCGCGCCGCCCGGCTGATCGCGGAGGCGTACGCGAAGGGCACCGCGGCCCCGTACATGGGCATCCGGATGAAGTGCATGGAGGCCGCCGTACGCGACCGCGGCATCCGCACCACCGACGTCTTCCTCACCGGACTCATCGAGAACGGCGGCCTGCCCGACGGCCTCGTCCTCACGCTCCCGAAGGTCACCTACCCGGAGCAGGTCTCGGCCTTCGTCCGCCTCCTCGAAGCCTTCGAGAAGGCCCACGGCCTGGACGCAGGCCGCCTCGGCTTCGAGATCCAGATCGAGACCAGCCAGTCCATCCTCGCCACCGACGGCACCGCCGCCGTCGCCCGCATGATCGGCGCCGCCGAGGGCCGCGCCACCGGACTGCACTACGGCACCTTCGACTACAGCGCCTGTCTGGGCGTCTCCGCCGCCTACCAGGCCAGCGACCACCCGGCGGCCGACCACGCCAAGGCGATCATGCAGGTCGCCGCCGCCGGTACGGGCGTACGGGTCTCCGACGGCTCCACCAACGTCCTCCCGGTCGGCTCCACCGAGCACGTCCACGAGGCCTGGCGCCTGCACTACGGCCTCACCCGCCGCGCCCTGGCCCGCGCCTACTACCAGGGCTGGGACATGCACCCGGGCCACATCCCCACCCGCTACGCCGCCGTCTTCGCCTTCTACCGCGAGGGCTTCGAGGCCGCCGCCAAGCGCCTCTCCGCCTACGCCAACCACGCGGGCGGCGACGTCATGGACGAGCCCGCCACGGCCAAGGCGCTCAGCTCCTACCTGCTGCGCGGCATCGACTGCGGCGCCCTCGACACCGCCGAGGTCGACGCCCTCACCGGCCTGACCCGCGCCGACCTCGACCGCTTCGCGGCCCCGCGCCGCGGCGACCTCACGGCCACGGCCCAGTAACGGCTGTCACCCCGCCCCGTTCCCTGTCACGCCATCGCACAGGGGAGAACGGGGCGGTGCCGTGTACGTCAAGGGCGGAGACGACGAGGCGCCGTTGCCGGATCTGCCCGTCTGCTGACCGCGGGCGCCGGACACGTCACCGCCCGCGCCCGCTACGCGGACGGCGGGATCTCGCCCGAGCCGCGCGCGATCAGCCGGGTCTCCAGGACCACTTGGGCGGGCGCGTCGTCGATGCCGTCCAGGCGGCGGAAGAGCCGTTCCGCCGCGGTACGGCCCAGCGCAGCCGCGTCCTGGGCGATGACGGTGATCCCGAGCAGGTCGGCGAGCTCGATGTCGTCGAACCCGACCAGGGCGACGGGGCGTTCGCGGCCGGCGAGCGCCCGGACGGCGGTGACGGTGACGCGGTTGTTGCCCGCGAAGAGCGCGGTGACCGGCGCCGGTCCCGACACCATGGCCGTGACCGCCTCCCGTACCCGGTCCGGATCCGTCGGACCCAGGGACACCCAGGACTCCTCGACGGCCAGCCCCGCGTCCTCCATCGCCGCGCGATAGCCGCGCAGACGCTCGGTCGCGGTGTGGATGCGCGGCTGGTCCCCGACGAAGCCGATCCGGCGGTGGCCGTGGGAGATCAGGTGGGCGACCCCGGCGCGAGCGCCTCCGAAGCTGTCCGACAGGACGGCGTCGGCGTCGATCCGGCCCGCCGGACGGTCGACGAAGACGGTGGCGACGCCCGCCTTGATCTCCGGTTCGAGATAGCGGTGGTCCGTGCCCGCCGGGATCACGATCAGCCCGTCGACGCGCCGGGCGCACAGCGCGAGCGCCAGCTCCTGCTCCCGGTCCGGGTCCTCCGCGCTGGAACCGTTGATGAGCAGCGCCCCATGGGCTCGGGCCACCTCCTCGACGGCGCGGCTGAGCGGACCGTAGAACGGGTCGGCGAGGTCCTCGAGGACCAGGCCCACGGAGGCGGTGCGGCCCTTGCGCAGCACGCGGGCGCTGTCGTTGCGCCGGAAGCCGAGCGATTCGATGGCCTCCTGGACCCGGCGCTCGGTGTCGGGGGTGACGCCCGGTTCGCCGTTGACGACCCGTGAGACCGTCTTGAGTCCGACGCCGGCCCGGGCGGCGACATCCTTCATCGTGGGCCGATTGCCGTAACGGTGCTCGGGGCGGCGGGCGGTGTCGGCCACAGTGAGTGGATCTCCTTCGTCTCGTCTCTGTCTCGTCCGAGCATAGGGCCTGGACAACGTTGTCAGAGCAGGGGAGACTGTAGGTCGCAGCGATCGACCGCTCCCGCCCCTTCTGGAGACACCGCGCACATGCAGAATGACCTCGTTGTCGCCCTGGACTTCGGCGGCACCAAGATCGCCGGCGCGTTGGTGGACGGCGACGGCGCGATTCTCGTACGGGCCCAGCGGCCCACCCCCGCGCGGGAGGACGGCGAGACGGTGATGCGCGCCGTCGAGTCGGTCCTCGCGGACCTGGCGGCCTCGCCGCTGTGGGAGTCGGCGCACGCGGTGGGCATCGGGAGCGCCGGGCCCGTGGACGCCTCCGCGGGCACCGTCAGCCCGGTCAACGTGCCCGGCTGGCGCGGCTTCCCGCTCGTCGAGCGGGTCCACAAGGCGACCGGCGGGCGACCGGTCACGCTGGTCGGCGACGGTGTCGCCATGACCGCCGCCGAGCACTGGCAGGGTGCGGCCCGCGGCCACGACAACGCGCTGTGTCTGGTCGTCTCGACCGGTGTGGGCGGTGGCCTGGTGCTCGACGGTCGCGTACACCCCGGCCCCACCGGCAACGCCGGGCACATCGGCCACATCAGCGTGGACCTGGACGGCGACCCCTGCGCCTGCGGCGGGCGCGGGTGTGTCGAGCGGATCGCCAGCGGGCCCCACATCGCCCGTCGCGCCCTGGACGGCGGCTGGCGGCCGGGCCCCGACGGCGACACCTCGGCGGCGGCGGTCGCCGCCGCCGCACAGGCCGGGGACCCGGTCGCCTTGGCCTCCTTCGAGCGCGCGGCCCAGGCGCTCGCCGCGGGCATCGCCGCCACCGCGACCCTGGTCGAGATCGACATCGCCGTCGTGGGCGGGGGAGTGGCGGGCGCGGGAGACGTGCTGTTCGACCCGCTCCGGCGCAGCCTGAGGGCCTACGCCACGCTGTCGTTCGTCCGCGACCTCGTCGTCGTCCCGGCACTCACCGGTACGGACGCGGGTCTGCTCGGTGCCGCGGCCGCCGCCGCCCGTATCCCTGGGGGAGCGCCCCGAGTGGGGCGCTGACGGCGCGTCACCGGCCCGGCGAGCTCAACCGCCCACCGGCTCGGGCCTCCTCTGCTCCACGATCACCAGGAACGCGTCGGACTCCAGGTCCATCACGACCTCCGCCGGGAGCCCTTCGTCCCGGCGGGCGCTGGCGAACTCCTCGGCGGGCCAGCTGCCCCGTGGGCCTCCCGCGGGAAACCACTGCAATACCGTACGGCTCATCTCCGCACCCCCTTGCCTCGCCGGTCCAACGACGCCCGGTCTCGAAGTGTTACGCACCGGCCCGTACGCCCGTTCGTGGAGTGAGGCGTCTCACAGCCGTGCACCCATCCCTCTCCACGCGGACCCGGCGCCCTCCGGTTCCGCCCGGGGGTTTCCGTGGCAGGGTGTTGCGGGCAAGCCACTGTGGGCTATCGAAGAGGGGGAATCGTGATCGTCTGGATCAACGGGACGTTCGGCGCGGGGAAGTCCACCACCGCGCGCGAGCTGGTCGATCTGATCCCGAACAGCACGCTGTACGACCCCGAGATCATCGGCTCCACGATGAACCGGCTGCTGCCGGAGAAGCGGCTCGACGAGGTCGACGACTACCAGGACCTGCCGATCTGGCGCCGACTGGTCGTGGACGCCGCCGCCGCGCTGCTCGCCGAGGTCGGCGGTGTGCTCGTCGTCCCCATGACCCTTCTGCGCCAGGAGTACCGCGACGAGATCTTCGGGGGGCTCGCAGCCCGGCGCATTCAGGTCCGGCACGTCCTGCTCGCCCCGGATGAAACGATCCTGCGCGCGCGGATCCGGGGCCGGACACCCGATGACTCGGACCCGCAGGCACTGGAGCGCGTACGTCAGTGGTCCCTCGACCACATCGAGCCCTACCGCACCGCCCTGCACGACTGGCTGGCCGCCGACGCGCACGTCGTCGACACCTCCGCACTCACACCGGCCGAGGCCGCCGCGTCCATCGCCGAGGCCGTCGCCTCCGGCGAGGCCGCACCCTGCGGCATCGTCCAGACCCCCGAACCCAGCGGCGAGACGCTCGCCGCCGGGGTCCTGCTCTTCGACGAACAGGACCGGTTCCTGCTCGTCGACCCCACCTACAAGCCCGGCTGGGAGTTCCCCGGGGGTGTCGTCGAGCCCGGCGAACCGCCCGCCCGGGCCGGGATGCGCGAGGTCGCCGAGGAGATAGGCATCGAACTCGACTCCGTACCCCGCCTGTTGCTCGTCGACTGGGAACGCCCCCAACCTCCGGGCTACGGCGGGCTGCGACTCCTCTTCGACGGCGGCCTGCTGCCGACCGCCGACGCGGACCGGCTCCTCCTGCCCGGCGCCGAGCTCCGTGGCTGGCGCTTCGTCACCGAGGAGGAGGCCGCCGAACTGCTGCCCCCGGTCCGCTACCGCCGCCTCCGCTGGGCCCTGCGCGCCCGTGAACGCGGGACCGTGCTCAACCTGGAGGCCGGCGTGCCGGTCGGCTGAGGGCGAGGCCGCCCCACCGCCGCCCGCGCCGACCGACTACGCGGCCGCCTCCGCCAGCTGACGGGCGGTGTCCGTCGTCACCGGGTCCCCGTGCCCACAGCACAGGACCGACGGCTTCAACTCCGCCAGACGCCGCATCGAATCCATGGCGCGCTCGCGGTCCACATGGAACACACCGAACGTCACGCCCTGCACCGTCGCCACCGTGTCGCCGGTGAACAGGACTCCGTGCTCCGGGAGGTGGACCGCGAGCGAGCCGGGCGTGTGACCCGGTGTGTGCACCACGACCGCACCGTCCCCGAAGCCCAGCGCCTCCCCGTCCTCCACCTCCCGGTCGACCCGGGTCGCCGGTGCCTCGGGGACGGTCAGACCGCGCTCGTACAGAGGGATCTCCCAGTCGAGCAGGACGGGCTCGGGGGCCGGGGCCTCACCCCGGATCACGGCGGCGTCGAGGCGGTGCGCCACGATCTCGGCGCCGAACCGGTCGGCGAGAGCCTGGGCCGAGCCGACGTGGTCGCGGTGGCAGTGGGTGAGCACGATCCGGCGCAGGGCGGCCGGGTCGAGCCCCGCACCCCGCATCGCCGACTCGATCTCCGGCGCCGAGTCCACCCATCCGGCGTCGATCAGGGTCAACTCCTCGTCGTCCCGCCACAGATAGGCCTGGCCGATCGAGAAGTGCAGCATGTGCAGTCGAGGCGTGATCTCGATGAAGTCCATACGGCGAACCTACGCATCCACGCAGGTCCGCCGTATGGTTCTACGCTCTCGGCGAGCTTCGCCGAACGCTTAACCCTGCTTCGAGCGGGCGTAGTTGAGCAGGAAGTGCGCCTCCGCCACCGACAGGCGCTCCAGCTCCTCGGGCGACACCGACTCGTTCACCGCGTGGATCTGCGCCTCCGGCTCACTCAGGCCGATCAGCAGGATCTCCGCCTCGGGGTAGAGCGACCCCAGCGTGTTGCACAGCGGGATCGAGCCTCCCATGCCGGAGGTCTGCATCTCCTGCCCGGGGTACGCGATCCGCATCGCCTCCGCCATCGAGACGTACGCCGGGCTGGACACGTCCGCCCGGAACGCCTGGCCCTGGCCGACCTGCTCGAAGGAGACCCGGGCGTTCCACGGCACACGCTTCTCGATGTGCGCGTACAGCAGCTTCGTCGCCTTGGACGCGTCCTGGCCCGGCGGCACCCGCAGGCTGATCTGCGCCCGCGCCGTCGACGGGATCGACGGCGTCGCGCCCGCCACCGGGTGGCAGTCGATGCCGATGACGGTGACGGCCGGACGGGCCCAGAGACGGTCGGCGACCGTGCCGTTGCCCGGCAGAGCGACGCCCGCAAGGACCTTCGCGTCCGCGCGGAAGTCGTCCTCCGGGTACTGCAGGCCCTCCCACACCTCGTCGGCCGGCAGGCCGTCGATGACCGTCGAGCCGTCCTCGGCGCGCAGCGTGTCCAGGACCCGGATCAGCGCGGCCAGCGCGTCGGGCGCCGCGCCGCCGAACATGCCGGAGTGCAGGTTGCCTTCGAGGGTGTCGATCCGGACCCGGATCATCGTCATGCCGCGCAGGGTCGCGGTGACCGTCGGCAGACCGAGCCGGAAGTTGCCGGTGTCACCGATCACGATGGCGTCGGAGGTGAGGAGTTCGGGGTGCGCCTCGGCGTACCGCTCCAGACCGCCCGTGCCCTGCTCCTCCGAACCCTCGACGATCATCTTGACCGTGACCGGGACTCCGCCGTTCGCCTTCAGTGCGCGCAGCGCCAGCAGGTGCATGATGAAGCCGCCCTTGCAGTCGGCCGCGCCCCGCCCGTACCAGCGTCCGTCGCGCTCCGTCAGCTCGAACGGCGGGGTGACCCACGCCGACTCGTCCAGCTTCGGCTGCACGTCGTAGTGCGCGTAGAGAAGGACGGTCGGGGCGCCGGCGGGGCCGGGCAGCACGCCGTACACCGACTGCGAACCGTCCGGGGTGTCGAGCAGCGCCACGTCCTGGAACGCCTCGGCGCGCAGTGCGTCCGCCACCCAGTTCGCGGCCGCCTCGCACTCGCTGCGCGGGGCCACGGCCTCGTCCGCCACCGACTCGAAGGCCACGAGTTCCGCGAGCTCCGCCTTGGCGCGTGGCATCAGCTCGGCGACGGTCTCGGCGATCGGATTGGCGGTCATGGGCACGCTCCTGGTGGGTGCGACGTTGTAATGACGTTGCCGTATATCGGTTGTACGGCGAACGTATGGCCGATCCTACGGCGCGGGGCCCTGGCTACCGGGCCGTAGGATGCCGGAAGAGCATGGACCGTCGGTCGGATCAGGAGCAGAAGCACATCGTGAGCAGCGAGAACGCAGACGCCGAAGAGGTACGCGCGGGAGAGTCGCGGGACGCGACCGTCTGGGACGTGGTCGTCGTCGGGGCCGGCCCCGCCGGTGCGTCGGCGGCATACGCGGCCGCGGTCGCCGGCCGCCGCGTGCTTCTCCTGGAGAAGGCCGAACTGCCCCGGTACAAGACCTGCGGCGGCGGCATCATCGGACCGTCGCGGGACGCGCTCCCGCCCGGTTTCGAACTGCCGCTCCAGGACCGGGTGCATGCCGTCACCTTCTCCATGAACGGCCGCTTCGCCCGCACGCGCCGCTCGCGCCGGATGCTCTTCGGGCTCATCAACCGTCCCGAGTTCGACGCCGGGCTCGTCGAGCAGGCGCAGAAGGCGGGCGCCGAGCTCCGTACGGGCGTCACCGTCTCCCGCGTCGAGCAGCACGGCCCGGCCGTGCCCGACCGGCGGACCGTCGCCGTGGTCCTGGCCGACGGCGAGACGCTCCTGGCCCGGGCGGTCGTCGGAGCGGACGGCAGCGCCGGCCGCATAGGGGCTCATGTCGGCGTCAAGCTGGACCAGGTGGACCTCGGGCTCGAGGCGGAGATCCCCGTGCCGCCGTCGGTGGCCGAGGACTGGAAGGGGCGTGTCCTCATCGACTGGGGGCCGATGCCCGGCAGCTACGGCTGGGTCTTCCCCAAGGGCGACACGCTCACGGTCGGCGTGATCTCGGCGCGGGGCGAGGGTGCGGCCACCAAGCGCTATCTGGAGGACTTCATCGCCCGTCTCGGGCTCGCGGGCTTCGAACCGGCGATCTCCTCGGGTCATCTGACGCGCTGCCGCAGTGACGACTCGCCGCTGTCGCGCGGCCGGGTGCTCGTGTGCGGTGACGCGGCGGGTCTCCTGGAGCCGTGGACGCGGGAGGGCATCTCGTTCGCCCTGCGTTCGGGCCGGCTCGCGGGGGAGTGGGCGGTACGGATCGCGGAGGCGAACGACGCGGTCGACGCGCGCCGCCAGGCGCTGAACTACGCGTTCGCGATCAAGGCCGGCCTGGGCGTGGAGATGGCGGTCGGGCGGCGGATGCTCGCGCTCTTCGAGCGCAGCCCCGGCCTGCTGCATGCGGCGATCACGGGCCTGCGTCCCGCCTGGAACGCCTTCACGGACATCACCCGGGGCTCGACCACGCTGGCCGGCCTGGTCCGCTCGAACGGGATCGCGCGGCGGGCGCTCGACGTCCTGGACCGCCGACTGGACACCGGGGCGGGCACGGCGCGCCGTGGCGTCACGGACCCGGCCGTCGCGTCCGGGCCTGCCGAGCCGCAGGGCTCGGGGGGTACGGCGAAGGGCGCGGACGAGGTGGACGGCGCGGAGGTCACCACGGGCTCGGACGGTCCGGCGGGCGTGTCGGGTCCGGCGGGCTCGGACGGTGCGACGGACGCGCCTGGTGCGACGGGCGCGTCGAAGGCCGCGGGAGAGCCCGAGCGCGCGGGGGACGCCGAGGCGTCGTGATGTCGTGACGTCGGGCGGATCGGTCCGGCGTCAGGGGCGGGTGGGCCGGTCCGGGGTCGGGGTCGGTCCGGCGTCGAGGGCGCAGTGGGTCGGTCCGGCGTCGGGGTCGGGTGGGCCGGTCCGGCGTCAGGGGCCCGGGCCGGTTCATGAGGTGGTGGTGATCCGGAAGACGGGGTGCTTCGGGGCGATCGCCCTCAGCTCCTCGTCCGTGGAGTCCGGCCCGACCCCGCCGAAGAACACGCCGACCTCGGCCTTCCAGCGCTTGAGGTAGGCGCGCAGCAGGACGGGCTTCTGGTCGTCGGACAGCTCGACGGCGGTGAACGCCTGCACATGCTTGCCGAGGTGCAGTTCGCCCCCGCCGGCCGCCCTCATGTTGTGGGTCCACTGGACATGGCCGCGCGGTGCCACCAGGTACTGGGCGCCGTCGAACGTCATCAGGTTGACGGGGGTGGTACGCCATTCGCCGGTCTTGCGGCCGCGGACCGCGAGGATGCGTGAGCCCCAGACGCTGATGCCCCGGCGGGTCATCCAGGCGACGGCCCGATTGAGGACGTTGATCGTGATCCAGCCGGGCTTCATGACGTGGGCGGCGGGCTGAGCGGACATGGCAACCTCCGATGGGGAAAGTGTGAGCACTGCTCTCGCTTGAGATCAGTGTGCACGGATCGGCACGCCAAAGCAAGAGCAGTGCTCTCGTTTCAGTGCGGTGCTCTGAAAGATGGCAGACTGTCCTTCATGACCAGCGTTCAAGGAGCCCGGGCCCGGGCCCGCATCGAGATCACCGCCGCCATCAAGGACGAGGCCCGCAAGCAGCTCGCCGCCGAGGGCGCCCCGAAGCTCTCCCTCCGCGCCGTCGCCCGTGAGCTCGGCATGGTGTCCTCCGCGCTCTACCGGTACTTCCCCAGCCGCGACGATCTGCTCACGGCACTCATCGTCGACGCGTACGACGCGGTCGGCGCCGCCGCCGAACAGGCCCTCGCCGCCGCGGACGCCGGCCGCGCGCCCGACGCCGTCGCCCGCTGGACGGCGGTCTGCCGGGCCGTCCGTACCTGGGCCGTCGCGCACCCGCACGAGTACGCCCTGATCTACGGCTCGCCCGTGCCCGGCTACTCCGCCCCGCAGGACACCATCGGCCCGGCCTCCCGCGTCGGCCTCGTCCTCATCACCATCGCCCGCGACGCGTTCACCACCGACGGCATCGCCCCGCCGCCGCTCCCCGGGAAGCTGCGCCCAGAGGCGGAGCGCATGGCCGCCGACTTCGCCCCCGATCTGCCGCCCGCGCTCGTCGTCGCACTGGTCGCGGCGTGGTCGCAGCTCTTCGGGCTCATCTCGTTCGAGGTGTTCGGTCAGTTCCACCGGATCGTCGAGGAGCGGGAGGAGTTCTTCGCCGCGTCCGCCGCCCGACTGGGCCAGGACGTCGGCCTGCTGCCCCGCCCATAGCCCGAACACGCGCACCTCGGGCCGCAGCAACGCCCCAACGCGCGCCCCTCAGGCCGCACCAGGGCCCGAAGGCGCGCACCTCGGGCCGCCGCGCCGTGAGCGATCGCGCACCTCAGGTCGCCGCGCCGTGCGCAAGCGCGTCCTTCAGGCCGCCGTACCCCGCTGCGCCGAGCCCCGCCCCACCATGTCCGCGACCCCGCCGAGCAGCGTCGGGTCCTGTCGCAGGATCCGCTCGTGCAGGGCGCGCAGGGTGGGGCCCGGGTCGGCGCCTACGGCCTCCGCGATCCTGTGCCGGGCCTCCTCGTACGCGACCAGCGCGTCGGAGGAGCGCCCGCCCCGGTACAGCGCCAGGATCAGCAGCGCCACCGGCCGCTCCCGCAGCGGATGGGCGGCCACCAGGCGCACCAGCTCAGGGACGCACTCGTCGTACCGCCCCTGCGCGATCGCGCCCTCCAGGCGCGCCTCCAGGACCAGCGTCCGCTTCTCCGCCCACCGCCGGCGCTCGGCCTCCAGATAGGGACCGGGCAGCCCCTCCGCGTACTCGCCGCGCCACAACGCCTCGGCCTCGCCCGCCAGTTCCCCGGCCCGGCGCAGATCGCCGGCCTCACGTGCCGCGATCGCGCTGCGCAGCAACTCCCGCCGCTCACACAGGTCGTCGATCCGGGCGCCGGTCAGCCGATAGCCGCTGCCGGTCCACTCCAGCCATCGACGACCCCGCCACCGCCCGCGCCGCGCGGGCGCTCGCCGACGAGGTCGCCGCCCTGCCGGGCGTCGTGGACACCCGTGCGTACTGGAACGGCGCGAGCCCGGCCCTGCGCTCCGAGGACGGCGGCCGCGCCCTGATCCTCGCCCGTCTGGAAGGAAGCGCCACCGAGACCCGTGCCCGACTCGCCACCCTCTCGCCCCTGCTGACCCGCCCCACGCCGGAGTTCACGGTCCAGGTGGGCGGCCAGGAGGAGATCTCCCGTCAGGTCGGAGAACAGGCACGCGCCGACTTCCTCACCGCCGAGATGCTCGTCCTGCCCGCCGTCGTCCTGCTCCTGATCCTGGTCCACCGCCGCACCACCGCCGCTCTGATCACGGTCGGGACCGGGCTGCTGTCCGTCGTCGGCACGCTCGCCGGACTGCGGCTGCTCGCCCAGTTCACGCCGGTCTCCACCTTCGCCGCCAACATCGCGCTCGTGCTCGGCCTCGGACTCGGCATCGACTACAGTCTCTTCCTCATCACCCGCTACCGCGAGGAACGCGCCTTCGGGCACGCCCAGCCGGAAGCCGTCGACCGAGCCACCGCGGCCGCCGGACGCACCGTGCTCTTCAGCGGCGTGACCGTCGCCGTCTCCCTCTCCGCCCTCCTCGTCTTCCCCTTCTTCTTCCTCAGCTCCTTCGCCTACGCCGGCGTCCTCGTCGTCCTCACGGCGGTGGCCGGCGCGGTCCTCGTGCTGCCGGCCGCTCTCGCCCGCTGGGGCCACCGCATGGAGCGCCCCACCTCGTCCCCGCCCGGGCGCGGCCTGTGGCACCGGATCGCCCTGCGCGTCCTGCGCCGTCCCGCGCTCAGCGCCGCCGCCGTGCTCGGCGTCCTGCTGATCGCCGGCTCTCCGCTCCTGGGCCTGCGGTTCGGCCTCCCCGACGAGCGGACCCTCCCGGCCGGCACCTCCTCCCGTACGACGTCGGAGATCGTCCACCGGGAGTTCGCCGCCGAACCGACCGACACCGTCCATGTCGTCGTGCCCTCGCCCCTGGACCGGGCGGAACTCGCCGCGTACGCCGCCGGACTCGCCCGCCTTCCGGGCGTCCACAGCGTGGAGCCGCCGCGGTACGGGAAGAACGGCGCGGCCGTCCTGGCCGTCGTCCCGACGCAGCGGGCGATGTACGGGGACGTGCCGGCGTTCGTGGAGCGGATCCGTACCGCCGACGGTCCGCCCGGCGCCCTGGTCGGCGGCTATCCCGCCGAGACCACCGACTTCCGCGCCACCCTGCTCGAACGGCTGCCGATCGTCGTCGGACTCGTCCTCGCCGCGACCTTCGTCATCCTCTTCCTCCTCACCGGCAGCCTGCTGCTCCCCGCCAAGGCCACGGTCCTCAATCTGCTCAGCCTGTCGGTGATGTTCGGCTGCCTCGTCTTCGTCTTCCAGGACGGCCACGTCGCCTCGGTGCTCGGCTTCACCCCCACGGGCTCGATCGAGCCGAGCATCCCGATCCTGATGTTCTGCATCGTCTACGGACTGTCCATGGACTACGAGGTGTTCATGCTGGCGCGCATCAAGGAGGAGTACGAGCGGACCGGCGACACGGACCGAGCCGTCGTCGAGGGCATCCGCCGCAGCGCACCGTTGATCACGGCCGCCGCCGGAATCCTCGCCCTCAGCTTCGCCGCGTACGCGACCGGCGGTGTCGTCTTCCTCAAGGAACTCGGTGTCGGGGCGGCCCTCACCATCCTGGTCGACGCCACCCTCATCCGCGTCGTGCTCCTCCCGGCGACCATGCGGCTCGCGGGCCGTGCCAACTGGTGGGCGCCCGCGCCGCTGCGCCGCCTCCACCGCCGTATCGGTCTGAGCGAGGCGCCGGCTCCCGACAGGGCGCCGGGCGGCGTACTCCGGCGGGAGTACGTGTGATCACCACGCCCGGCTGACGCCCGAGCGGCCCGACCGCGTCTAGCGTGGCGGGCATGGACGAACTGCGCAGAGACGGCGAGGGCGGCCCACCGCGGGCACGCCGCAGTCAGGTCGGCCCGCCCTGGCTGCGGCAGTGGGCCGAACGGGAGCCCGGGACCGGACTGCCCTGGCGGTCCACCCTGCTCCTCGCCGTCTTCGTGATGGTGGGCTCCGGCTTCGCCGCGCGGAACCAGCCGGACCGGGAGTCGCTGGACGCCCTCGGCCGCTCGCTGCTGCTCGTCGGCTCCGCGCTGCTCCTGCTGCGCCACCGCCACCCGGTCCCCGTGGTCTTCGGGACGGCGGCGCTCACCCTGGGCTACTTCGCCGCCGGCTACCCGTACGGTCCGGTCTTCCTCCTCGCCGCCGTCGCCTGTTACGCGGCGATCGTCCACGGTCACCGGCGGTCGGCCTGGTGGGCGCTGGGCCTGCTCTGGGCGGGTCATCTGCTCCTCGCCCACTGGCTCTACCGCTATCTGCCCCCGAAGGGGGACTCCGCCGCGCCCTGGGGCCAGGAGATTCCCGTCGCCCTCTTCGTCGTCGCGATCCTCGCCGCCTCCGAACTGGTCCGTGTCCGCCGCGAGCAGTGGGCGCAGCAGCGCGCCGAACGCGCCGCGGCCGAGCGGCGCCGGGCCGACGAGGAGCGCCTGCGGATCGCCCGCGAACTGCACGACGTGCTCGCCCACTCGATCTCCGTCATCAACGTGCAGGCGGGTGTCGGTCTCGCTCTGCTCGACACCGACCCCGAGCAGGCGCGTACCGCGCTCACCACCATCAAGGCGGCGAGCAAGGAGGCGCTGGGCGAGGTCCGGCAGGTGCTCGCCACCCTGCGCGCACCCGGCGAGGCCCCACGCACCCCGGCGCCCGGCCTCGACCGGCTCCCGGAACTGGTCGAACAGGCGGCGTCCGCGGGTCTGACCGTACGCACCTCGACCGAAGGGGAGCCCGTGGCGCTGCCGCCCGGCACCGACCTCGCGGCCTTCCGGATCGTGCAGGAGGCGCTGACCAACGTGGTCCGGCACTCCGGGTCCCGCACCGCCCGCGTCGTGATCGCGTACCGGCCCGGCGGCGTGGAGCTCCGTGTCGACGACGACGGACCGGCCACCGGCGGCGACGCCGGCGGCAGCGGCAACGGACTCGCCGGAATGCGGGAGCGGGCCGCGGCGCTCGGTGGCACGATCGAGGCGGGCACCCGCCCGGACGGCGGCTTCCAGGTGCGCGCCGTCCTTCCCGCCCGCCCGAAGGAGACCCCGTGATCCGTGTCCTGCTCGCCGACGACCAGTCGCTGGTACGGGCCGGCTTCCGCGCGCTCCTGGACGCCCAGCCGGACATCGAGGTCGCGGGGGAGGCCGCCGACGGTGACGAGGCCGCGGCGAAGGCGGGCGAACTGCGCCCGGACGTCGTCCTGATGGACATCCGGATGCCACGGCTCGACGGTCTGGCCGCCACCCGGCGGATCACCGGCGACCCGGCCCTCGGCGAGGTGAAGGTGGTCATGCTGACCACGTTCGAGCTCGACGAGTACGTCTTCGAGGCCATCCGCTCCGGCGCCTCCGGCTTCCTCGTCAAGGACACCGAACCCGAGGAGCTGCTACGGGCCGTGCGCGCCGTCGTCGAGGGCGACGCGCTGCTCTCGCCGGGGGTGACGCGGCGGCTCATCGAGGAGTTCGCCGCCCGCTCGAAGGCCCCGGCCGGGATGTCCGGACTCGACGAACTCACCGAGCGGGAGCGGGAGGTGATGGCCCTGGTCGGCATCGGCCTCTCGAACGAGGAGATCGCCCGGCGCCTGGTCGTCAGCCCCCTGACCGCCAAGACCCATGTGAGCCGGGCGATGGTGAAGCTGGGCGCGCGTGACCGGGCCCAACTCGTGGTCCTGGCCTACGAGTCGGGCCTGGTGCGCCCGGGCTGGCTGGGCTGAGGACGCGTACGGGGCCGGGATCTCGGAGCGGGTCGGGCCTGCGTTCCGGGGCGGTGCGGCGCCCGGATCGCGGGGCGTTCCGGGCTCGCGTTCCGGGGGCGGGTCGGTTCCGCGCCGCCGTTCTCTCACGACCAGGCGATGCCCGACGTCTCCCGCCACAGCCGCGCGAGCGACGCGTCGCCCGTCACGGTCACCGCGCCCTCCGGCAGCCGGTTCCAGAGCGTCAGATAGAGACGGTCGGCGGGACCGCTCAGCTCGCAGTCGGCCGGGCCCGCCGCGTCGCGCTCCGTGCGCGGCGCCTCCTGGGAGAGCCGTACGGTCCATACGTCTCCGGTGTCCGTCGCCCGGACCCGCAGGGTCTTCGGCTCCGGTGTGCGGACGCGGCTGCGGTCGCGCGCGTGGAAGGCGCGCAGCAGCTCGTCGATGCCGTCCACGGCGACCACCGGGCCGACCGGGCCGGGAACCCCCGTCGGCAGGGCGGACTCGGCGTCCGCGCGGTGCACGGTCGTCTCGTGGGCCTGCCGCCGCGCCCAGAAGGCGAGCGGGGAGGGAGCGGGCAGGAACGTCCAGCACTCCAGGGTGTCGGGCGCCGCGCGCAGGGCGGCGACCAGCAGGGCGTGGCCCTCACGGAAGTGGGCGATGAGCTCCTCGCCGTCGAGGTCCGGCTCGCCGCCGTCGGGGTGGTAGGAGGTGTGGCCCTCGGCGACGAACGCCGTGGCCCAGCGGTGCACCATCGTCGTGTGGCGCAGGAGATCCCGCACCCGCCACCCCGGGCAGGTCGCCACCGCGGCGCCCGTGCCCGCCGCTGCCGCGGCGTCGGCCAGGGCCCTGCCCGCCGCGTCCAGGGCCTCGATGTGCTCGTCGATCTTCATGATCCCCATGCGGCGGATTCTGCCAGGGGCGGGCGCGGGCCGGGCCGGAATCCCGCCTGCGGGAGCCCGGCCGCGCTGCCCGGGTACGGCTACTCGGCCTGCGCCGGTGCCCGTACGTTCCGCGCCGCGTAGCCGATCACCGCGGCGCCCGCCGCGAGGACGGCGACGGTGGTCAGGGCGACCGGCAGAGAGAACCAGTCGGCGAGGAAGCCGATCGACGGCGGGCCGAGCAGCATGCCGCCGTAGCCGAGGGTCGAGGCGGCGGCGACCCCGCTCGGGCCGGCCAGCGCTCCGGCGCGGGCGACGGCCACCGGGAAGATGTTGGCCAGGCCGAGACCGGTGATCGCGAAGCCGAGCAGTGCGGCCCAGACGCTCGGGGCGAGCGCGCCGAGCACCATGCCGACGGCCGCCGTCGCCCCGCCCGCCACGAGCGTGCGGGTCTGGCCGAGCCGTTCGAGGAGCGCGGTGCCGGAGAGTCGGCCGGCGGTCATGGTGAGCGCGAAGAGGGAGTAGCCGGCGGCGGCGACGCCCGGGTGCGCGTGGAGGTCCTGCTCCAGATGGAGCGCGCCCCAGTCGGCCAATGCGCCCTCGCCGTACGCCGTGCAGAGCGCGATCACCCCGAAGACGAGGACGAGCCCGCGTGAACCGGCTTTCCCGCGGGGTCGGTCGGCGGCTGCGACCGTCTCCGGCGGGGTGGGGGAGGGCTGCCGGAGCAGTACGGGACCGGCGACGGCCGTCAGGAGCAGTCCGACGACCGTCAGGCCGAGGAGATGGGTCGCGGGGGCGAGACTTCCGGCGACGAGCCCGCCGAGTCCGGCGCCGACCATCCCGCCGAGGCTGAACGCGGCGTGGAAGCTGGGCATCACGGGGCGGCGCAGGGCGGCGACGAGGTCGACGGCGGCGCTGTTCATGGCCACGTTGATGCCGCCGTACGCGGCGCCGAAGACCAGCAGGACGAGGCCCAGTGCGAGCGGGGAGTGGGTCAGGGCGGGCAGGGCGATGGAGAGCGAGAGCAGCACGGCGGTGGCGACGGTGACGGCGTGGCTGCCGTGGCGCCGGCAGAGGCGCCCGGTCAGGGTCATGGTCACCACGGCGCCGGCCGACACCCCGAGCAGCGCGAGCCCGAGGTCGCTGGCGGAGGCCCCGGTCTGCTGCTTGATCGCGGGGATGCGGACCACCCAGCCGGCGAAGAGGAAGCCGTCGAGGGCGAAGAAGAGGGTGAGGGCGGTGCGGAGGCGGGACAGGGAGGGAGCGGTGTCTCCGCCAGGGCCCCCCGGTACGGCCGTCCGTACTTTGTTTAGTAGCGGCACAAACTCAGGATAGGGGTCGGCGGACGCGGATTCAACCCGAGGCGTCGGCGCTGTCCCTTCGGGACGTCAGCGGTCTCGTCCGCGACGCCGGCAGTGCTCGACCGTGACGTCGGCGGTGCTCACCCCGAGGCGTCGGCGGTGCCCACGCCCCGACACCGGCAGCGCTAGGAGCGCGGCACCGGCAGCGCTAAGACCGCGACCCCGGCGGTGCCCACCCTCAGGCGTCGGCGGTGTCCCTTCGCAGCGACGCCCGTACGAGCGCCGCGGCAAGGAGCGGGAGTTCCTCGCGGGGCACGAGGTCCGCGAGCGCGGCGGGGTCCGTGGGGAGGTGCGCGCGCCGGGCGCCCCGCAGGGCGCGCTCGTCCAGGTAGGGGGACAGTTCCGGCCAGATTCCCTGGACCTCGCGCAGGAAGATGTCCGCGCCGGCCGGGCCGATCCCCGGCATCTCCTGCAGCTCCGACCGCAGAACGTCCACGTCGCCGTCCGCCGCCGCCCGCATCCGCCGCAGATCGCCGCCGTACTCCGCGAGGACCAGCTCGGCCTCCTCGCCCAGCTGCGTCGAGGTCCGCTCGTCGTAGCGCCGGTAGCCGCCCTCGCCCAGCACGTCCACCCGCTCCTGCCAGGTGGCGTCCCGCATCCGCCGCGGGCTGCCCATCCCCGCGTCGAAGAGCGCCCTGGCCGTCGCGACCGCCGTCTCCGCGCGGATCCGGGCGCTCAGCAGATGGGCCAGGACGAGCAGCTGGTACAGCGGCTGCGGAGTGTCCTTGAGCCGGATGCCGGCCTCTTCCGCGTACGTCCCGTGCCCCTGGTGCTCCAGCAGGGCCCGGACGCGGGTCGTCGACGTGTCGGAGCGTGCCATGACACCTCCCGATTCCCGCCGCGTCGGTACCCGCTGGGCACCCGCCGAAACCGCGCCACCGTCCGATCATGGGAGACTCGCCCCCATGAACGGCAAGGCGACGACGACCAAGACACGGCTGGACAGGGGGCGCGGCGCGCTCGGGCCCGCACTGGAGCTGGTGCACACCGGCCGCGCGCCGACGCGCGCCGTGCTCACCGCCGAACTCGGCGTCACCCGCGCCACCGCCGGTGCCGTCGCCGCCGAACTGGAGGCCCTCGGCCTCATCCGCGTCGACTCCAACCCCGGCGCCGCCGCCGGGTCCCAGGGGCGCCCCTCGCACCGCCTCGCCGTCGACGACAAGGGCCCCGTGGCCCTCGCCGCGCAGGTCCACGCCGACGGCTTCCGCGCCGCGCTCGTCGGTCTCGGCGGCACCATCGTGGCCACCGCGCCCGGCTGCGTCACCGTCTCCGCCGACCCCGCCCAGGTCCTGGGCGCCGTCGTCGACGCCGGCGCCGCCCTGCTGGAGGAGAGCGGCCGCCGCTGCGTCGGCGCGGGCCTCGCCGCGCCGTCAGCCGTCGCCGAACCCGAGGGCACCGCCCTCAACCCGCTCCACCTCGCCTGGCCGGCCGGCGCTCAGGTACGGGAGATCTTCGCGGAGCGCGTCCGGGCAGCCGGTATCGAGGGCCCGGCCTTCACGGGCAACGATGTCAACCTCGCCGCCCTCGCCGAGCACCGCCACGGCGCGGGCCGCGGCGCGAAGGACCTTCTCTGCGTCGCCACCGGCCACCGGGGCGTCGGCGGCGCCCTCGTCCTCGACGGCCGCCTGCACACCGGGAGTTCGGGCCTCGCCCTCGAGGTCGGGCACCTCACGGTCAACCCCGAGGGGCGCCCGTGCCACTGCGGCAGCCGCGGCTGCCTCGACGTCGAGACCGACCCGCTCGCCTTCCTCACCGCCGCCGGACGCGCCCCCGGGCCCGAGGTCTCGCTGCTCCAGCAGTCGCGCGACCTGCTGCGGACCAGCCCCGACGACCCGGGCGTACGGGCCGCGACGGCGGAGCTGATCGACCGTCTGGGGCTCGGCCTCGCCGGCCTCGTGAACATCCTGAACCCGGACCGGATCATCCTCGGCGGTCTGCACCGCGAGCTGCTGGACGCCGACCCCGACCGACTGCGCGCGGTCGTCGCGGACCGCAGCCTGTGGGGTCGCAGTGGTGGTGTGCCGATCCTCGCCTGCACGCTCGACCACAACAGCCTGGTGGGCGCGGCGGAGTTGGCCTGGCAGCCGGTCCTCGACGACCCGCTGGCCGCTCTGGGCAGGCCGGTGACGTGAGGGATGGGAAGGTCGAGCGCGCGGCCTGAAGCCCCTCCGCGCGATATCGGTTTGGGCGGACGGCGCCACTCGCACTAGCGTTCCGCTCCATGACCGATAACGATCTTCCTCCGCGCCTCGGCAGCCTGACCTTCCACGGGCCGCTCTCCGAGGCCCGCGCCACCCGCATGATCGAGCGGCTCGCCGCCGATTCGCCCGCCACCGTGCTCGACATCGGCTGCGGCTGGGGCGAGTTGCTGATGCGCGTCCTGGAGGCCGCGCCCGGATCGACCGGCGTCGGCATCGACATCAACGCCGAGGACCTGGCCCGAGGCCGGGTCCTCGCCAAGGAGCGCGGACTCGCGGACCGGGTCGAGTTCGTGGAGGAGTCGGCGCTCGGCACCACCCGCGGGCCGGTCGACGCGATCCTCTGCCTCGGCTCCAGCCAGGCCCTCTGCGACCCCGATCAGCCCCACGACCCGGCAGCCGCCCTGCGTGAACTGCGGCGCCTGGTACGGCCCGGCGGCCGTGTCGTCCTCGGCGAGGGCTTCTGGCAGCGCACGCCGACGGACGAGGAGCTCGCCGGGATGTGGCCCGGCGCGCACGCCGGGGAGCACTTCCTGCTCGGACCGCTCGTCGACCTGGCGATCGAGGCCGGCTTCCGCCCCGCGTGGATCGAGACGGCCGACGCCGACGAGTGGGAGGAGTTCGAGTCCGGTTACCGCAACGACACCGAGGTCTGGCTGGCCGCCCACCCCGACCACCCGCTCGCCGCCGAGACCCGTGAGCGGGTCGACCGCCAGCGCTCCACCTGGCTCAACGGCTACCGCCGCGTGCTCGGCATGGCCTATCTGACGCTCGTCCCGGTGGGCTGACCCGCCAGATCCGCCCGCTCCGGCGCCGACACGTGCAGCACCTGGAAACGCTCGCACGCGTCGGAGCCGGAGCCCCGCTCCGAAGCCGCGGGCTCCTGCGCCCACAGGGTGACGTGCAGCAGCTCCCAGTGGCGCGGATCGATCGCGAGCGCGCTCGCCACCACGCCGTCCACACGGGCCTCGCGCGCGTGGCGGGTGCGCGCCTGCGCCACCGCCCGCGCCGGGGCGATGTCCATCGGTACGGGGAGCCTGCGGCGCGTCGCGGTCCGTGGAGCCACCGAGGCCGCCGGCCCCTCCTCGTAGGCGAGACCCGTCCAGTGCTGCACCACGGGCCGGCCGAAGTCGTTCACGATCCCCTGGAATCCGGGGCCCCAGAGGAACGAGTGCATCCCTTCCGGCGCGGTCCAGAGGTAGAACGGCGCGTACTGGTTCACCGGCGAGCCGTCCTCGCGTTCCCTCATCAGATACGCCTTGAGGCCGAGACCGGGGAAGTCGTCGAGGAGGTGCCCCCTCGTCGCGACCCGCTCCCGGATGATCCCCATGTCGTAGTCGGCGGGCAAGGTGATCTCGTACTGCATGGCATCCAACGGGCGGTCTCCGATCCTCTTGTGTGCGCTCAGGCGGTACGGCTCGACAGGGTCGACAGCAGGGCGAGCAGGCCGCGGACGGCGGTGTCGAAGGCGGTGGGGGAGCCGGACGCGCGGGCCAGCACATAGCCGCCCTGCACGGTCGCCACGATCGTGGCCGCAAGCCCGGCCGGATCCAGGGGTCCGGTGAACTCCCCACTGTCCAGGCCCTCCTGGACGACCCCGGCGAGCTTGCCGCGCAGCCAGTCGAGCGTCTCGTCGACGGGAGCGCGCAGTTCCGGGCTCGCGACGACGTCCGGGTCCATGGTCAGCCGCCCGACCGGACAGCCGCGCAACACATCGCGCTCGCGCAGCAGATACGCCTCCAAGCGGGAGTACGCCGAATCCCCGCCGGCCAGGACGGCTTCCGTCGTCGCCCGCATCTCCTCCGCCGTACGACGGATCGCCGCGAGCGCCAGATCCGGCTTCCCGGCGAAGTGGTGGTACATGCTGCCCTGCCCGGCACCGGCGGCCTGCTGGATCGCCTTGGGGCTCGTGCCCACGTAGCCACGCTCCCAGAGCAGCTCCCGGGTGGCCTCGATCAGTCGCTCGGACGTCGTCATGACGGCAGTGTACATACCAGTAGGTACAGCGGTGTCGGATGAACGGGAGCAGCCGGGAGCACGGCCCGTACTCCCCGCGTCGTACGGACGAAGCCGCTGGCCGTACGACGACCAGGACCCCCTCCGCGAGCGAGTCTCGAAGCATCGAGACGCGACACAACGCATGAGGAGCTGAGAGACATGAACACACTCGCCCACGCCGGCCCCGGCCCTTGGGTCCTGTTCTTCCCGCTCGTCTGGGCGGCCGTGATCCTCACCGTGGTCACCGTCCTGCGCCGCACCGGATGGATGCGCGGCCGTCGCGGACGCGGACCGAGCCCGGCCTACGACGAGCAGTCCCCGATCGCGCTCCTCGGCCACCGTTTCGCGGCCGGTGAGATCGACGAGGACGAGTACTGGCGGCGGCTGACCGTCCTGGAGGAGCAGTTCGGTCGCACCGCGGGTCCCAAGGGGCGTGCGACATGACCACGACCACCACCGCGGCCACGCGCGCCGCCCGCACCGCCGCCCGGGTCGTGGGGGGCGCGGGGGGGGAAGGCGGGGGGGGCCCCCCCGGGGCGGGCGCGCGGCCCCGCGGCCCCCCGCCGCCGTCGGGCCCCCCCGGCGGGAAGCGTGAGGTACCGGAC
>NZ_JBHWBS010000025.1:42309-79979 GCF_042735655.1 Streptomyces sp. NPDC059567
GTCGGGTCGAACCGGGGCACCCAGGGGGGTGGCCAAAACCCCCCCCCGCCCCCCGCGCCCCCCCCCGCCCCCCCCCCCGCCCCCGGGGTCGCCCCCGCCGTGAAGGTCTACGGCGTCGGCGACACCGAGGTCAGGGCCCTGGACGGGGTGAGCGTCGACTTCCCGGCCGGAAGGTTCACCGCGATCATGGGCCCCTCGGGGTCCGGCAAGTCGACCCTCATGCACTGCGCCGCCGGGCTCGACACCCTCACCTCCGGCGCCGCGTTCATCAGCGACACCGACCTCTCCGCCCTCGACGACCGGCGGCTGACGCTGCTGCGCCGCGAACGGATCGGCTTCGTCTTCCAGGCGTTCAATCTGCTGCCGACGCTCACCGTCGCCGAGAACATCACCCTGCCGCTCGACCTCGCCGGAACCACCCCCGACCGGGCCCGGCTGGACACGCTGATCGGCACCGTCGGCCTGCGCGACCGGCTCCACCACCGGCCGAGCCAACTCTCCGGCGGCCAGCAGCAACGCGTCGCCGTCGCCCGCGCCTTCGCCGGCGACCCCGACGTCGTCTTCGCCGACGAACCCACCGGCAACCTCGACTCGCGCTCCGGCGAGGAGGTGCTCCGGCTCCTCGGCCGGACCGTACACCAGACCGGCCGCACGGTCGTCATGGTCACCCACGACCCGGTCGCCGCCGCCCACGCGGACGAGGTCGTCTTCCTCGCCGACGGCCGGCTCGTCGACCGGATGACGGAGCCGACCGCCGAGCGGGTCCTCGACCGCCTCAAGGCGTTCGACGCGAGGTCCACCACTCAAGAGCCGGCCGCGAGGTCCACCGGTCAGGGGGCGGTGAGGTCATGAACGCCGCCCGAGCCTCGCTGAAGCTCAGCCTCTCCGCGCTGCGCGCCCACAAGCGGCGACTCGTCGGCACCTTCACCGCCATCCTGCTCGGCGTCGCCTTCCTCACCGGCACCCTCGTCATGGGCGACACGCTGCGCGCGAGCTTCGACTCGCTGTTCGGCGACGCGAGCAGCGGTACGGACGCCGTCGTCCGCAGTACGAGCGTGGTCACCGTCGAGGGCGAGAGCCAGGGCACCCGCAGCCCCGTCGACGCATCCCTCGCCGACACCATCGCCAAGGTGCCCGTCGTCACAGCCGCCGTCCCCCGGATCGAAGGCGCCGGTCAGCTCGTCGCCGCCGACGGCGACCCCATCGGCGGCCAGGGCCCGCCCACCCTCGCCGGCAACTGGATCGAGGACGCGGAACTCAACCCGTACGCCCTGGCCGAAGGCCGCGCCCCGGAGAAGTCCGGCGAGGTCGTCGTCAACCGCGGCGCCGCGAAGACGGGCGACCTGTCCCTCGGCGACACCACGGTCCTGCGCACCCCCGACCCGGTGAAGGTCACCGTCGTCGGGCTCGCCACCTTCGGCGGCGAGGACGGCATGGGCCAGGTGACGTACGCCGGGATGACGAGAGCCGACGCCGAGAAATACCTCACGCCGAAGCCCGGCGACGCGGCGGGCATCCTCGTACGCGCCGGCCCCGGCACCTCGCAGCAGGAACTGGTCGACGCGCTGGCGCCCGTACTCCCCGAGGGCGTCGAGGCGATCACCGGAGAGCAGTCCGCCGCGGAGAACACCGAGGTGATCTCCGGGCAGTTCCTGACCCTCTTCACCACCTTCCTGCTGGTCTTCAGCGGGGTCGCGCTGCTCGTCTCCGTCTTCTCCATCCACAACACCTTCGCCATCGTGGTCGCCCAGCGGACCCGCGAGAACGCGCTCCTGCGCGCACTCGGCGCCTCCCGCCGGCAGGTCGTCGGCTCGACGCTCGTCGAGGCCGTGGGCGTCGGCCTGGTGGCCTGTGCCGCGGGGCTCCTCGGCGGCATCGGCGTGGCGGCCGGGCTCCAGGCGCTCTTCCCGGCGATCGGCTTCCCGTTCCCCGAGGGCGCCCTCGTGATCAGCGGCCTGTCGATGGCGCTGCCCTTCGCCGTCGGACTCCTCGTCTGCCTCGGCTCGGCGCTGATGCCGGCCGTGAAGGCGGGGCGTACGGCTCCGCTCGCCGCGCTGCGCGAAACCGCGGTGGACGAATCGGGTGCCTCGCGCAAGCGCGTCCTGGCCGGCTCCGGACTGCTGCTCACCGCGGTCGCGGTCGTGCTCACCGGCGTCCTCGCCACGCCGTCGCTGTGGCTCGCCTCCGCCGGCGCGGTGCTCGCGCTCGCCGCGTTCGTCGTCCTCGGCCCGGTCGCCTCCTCGTCAGCGGTACGGGTCCTCGGCGGTGTGTTGCGCGGGGCGAACCGCGGGCTCGCGCGCCGCAACGCGCTGCGCAGCCCCAAGCGGACCGCCGCGACGGCCACCGCGCTGATGATCGGCGTCGCCGTGGTCTCGCTCTTCACGGTCTTCGGCGCCTCGCTGAAGGCGACGATGGACCAGACGGTCTCGCGCTCGTTCGCCGGTGACGTGGCCGTCAGCACGCCGTCGTTCGGCGCGGGCGGCAGCGGGCTCAGCCCCCGGCTCGCCCCGGCGATCGCCGCGCTGTCCGAGGTGGAGACGGCCGTCGGCCTCGGCCAGGGCGTCGCGGAGGTCGACGGCGAGGGACGGGCCCTGACCGTCACCGAACCGGCCGCGCTCGCCCGCTCCTTCGACCTCGGAGACATACAGGGGTCGCTGAACGGCCTCGGCACCGACGGCATCGCCGTCGCGGACACCGAGGCGGCCAAGTCCGGCCTGCGGCCGGGCGACACCGCCGAACTGGTCTTCACCGACGGCAGCCGGCACACCTTCACCGTCAGGGCCGTCTACCAGCAGTCCGAACTGGCCGGCGACTACGTCGTCAGCCGCGAGGCATGGGCCCCGCACCGCGCCCAGGACTCCGACACGCTCGTCGCCGTGACCTTCAAGGACGGCGTCTCCGTCGACGCGGGCAAGGCCGCGGTCGAGGACGTCGCCGAGCAGTACGGCAACCCTGAGGTGCAGACCCGCGACGAATACGCCGCCTCCTCGGCGAGCGGCATCGACATGATGCTCACGCTGGTCTACGCACTGCTCGCACTGGCCGTCCTGATCGCCCTGCTCGGCATCGCCAACACGCTGACCCTCGCGGTCCACGAACGCACCCGCGAGCTCGGCCTCCTGCGCGCCGTCGGCCAGACCCGGTCGCAGCTGAAGGCCATGGTCCGCTGGGAGTCCGTCCTGGTCGCGGCCTTCGGCACGACAGGTGGACTCGTCCTCGGCGGGTTCCTCGGCTGGGTGCTGGTCACGGCGTCCGACGGAGCGAGCGACAGCGCGTTCGCCTTCGCCGTACCGCCGTTGCAGCTCGCCCTCGTGGCGCTGGTCGGCCTGACGGCGGGCGCCGTGGCCGCCTGGCGCCCGGCCCGGCGGGCAGCCCGGCTGGACGTCCTGCGGGCGATCGCGACCGAATGAGGCCGACGCCGGACCGCGCGTACCGGAGCACCCGTTTCGGATCTTGGATATCGGATCCTGGATCTTGGATTTTGGATCCGGTTCGGGTGCTTCGGTACGCCGCGCCCTGCCCCCGACTCAGCTCGTGAGGACCGAGCGGGCGACCGCCGGGGCGCGGGCCGGCTCCGTCGGGGACCCGAAGGGCACACCCTCCAGTCCCGTGCCGTGCGCGCCGCGGAAGCGGCTGTGGTCGACGAAGGGGCCGTCGGTCGTCGCGCCGTAGACGGCGTGCGAGCGGGTGGGGACGGCCACCGCGGGGGTCGGCGCGGAGAGGGTGAACCACACGACCTTGCCCGTATCGCCGTTCGGGCGGATGCCCCAGCTCTCGCTGACCGCCTCGATGATGGCCAGACCGCGGCCCGATGTGGCCAACTCGTCGATCCCGACGAGGTCCTGGGCTCCCAGGACACCCGTCCCGGCGGTGAATCCCGGTATCCGCGGGTCATGGTCATGGACCGAGACCATGAGTCGGTCGAGCAGCAGCTCGATCTCGACGGTGCACCTCTTGTCCGGCTGTGCATGCCGGTGAACATTGGTCAGCAGCTCGGTGACACCGAGCGCCGCATGGTCGATCAACGCATCGAGATGCCAGTAGCGCAGATGCGCCGATACGATTCTGCGGACCTGACCGATCCGCGACGGCAGGGCCTGGAGCTCCACCGTGCAGTGCCTGCTTGGCTCGCTGATCACGGCTGCGACTCCCCGAAGTAGTCCGGAAGAAGACGAAGATTCGGATCTGTCATGCGGTACTGCAGGGCGGCGGGCTGGATCACAGCGTCACCGCCGGTAAACCCTCGGTGAGGTGGTTCCAGCGTGAACCAGTGGTGAGTGGCCCGCAACTCGCGGCGACCCGCCGCAGGTCACCGGCGTGTCATCGGTCCCGCGCCTACCTCTTCTTGGCGGCCCTCTTCAGCGCTTCGAGGAAGCGCCCCGGGCCCGCCGCCCGGTCCTGCGGCCCGTCCATGGTCAGGCGGTAGCGCGTCCCGTTGACCGTGGCCACCGTCTCGTCCGGCTTCGCGAACCAGGGCCGACCCGCCCGTACGGACCCCACCGGGGCGCTGTCGATCTCGCTGCCGTAACTGGTCAGCAGCGACAGCCGGCCGTCCTCGATCCGGATCTCGCCCGCCCGGGTCAGCGAGCGGGGCCAGCGCTCGATCCGTACACCCGTGGCCGTGAACTCGGGCTCCGTCATCTCGCTCCGCCCCCTTCGCACCGGTTGTTCCGACCAGTGTGCCCGGCGGGCGGCAGGCGCACCAGAGCGCCCTTCTGCAAGGGACTCCTATGGACCCCCAAAGTGAACGTTTGCGCAGGTGAGCGAGTTATCGTCACCAGTGGGGACCATCGGGGGAACGATGAGGAGAGGGACGCATGAGCACCACGGAGAACACGGTGTCGGGCAGCGCGCCACAGGCCGCGGCCACCATCGACGTCGACCGCAGCGACCCGGCGTACCGCGCCTGGCTGAAGGACGCCGTCCGCAAGGTCCAGGCCGACGCCAATCGCTCCGCCGACACCCACCTGCTGCGCTTCCCGCTGCCGGAGAAGTGGGGCATCGACCTGTACCTCAAGGACGAGTCGACCCACCCCACCGGCAGCCTGAAGCACCGACTCGCCCGCTCCCTCTTCCTCTACGGCCTCTGCAACGGCTGGATCCGGCCCGGCAAGCCCGTCATCGAGGCGTCCAGCGGCTCGACGGCCGTCTCCGAGGCGTACTTCGCCAAGCTGATCGGAGTGCCCTTCATCGCCGTGATGCCCCGCACCACCAGCCCGGAGAAGTGCCGGCTGATCGAGTTCCACGGCGGCCAGTGCCACTTCGTGGACGACTCGCGCAAGATGTACGAGGAGTCCGCGGCGCTCGCCGAGCGGACCGGCGGGCACTACATGGACCAGTTCACCTACGCGGAGCGGGCCACCGACTGGCGGGGCAACAACAACATCGCCGAATCGATGTACCAGCAGCTGAGGCTGGAGCGGTACCCCGAACCCGCCTGGATCGTCGCCACCGCGGGCACCGGCGGTACCTCCGCCACCATCGCGCGCTATGTGCACTACATGCAGCACGACACCCGTATCTGCGTCGCCGACCCCGAGAACTCCTGTTTCTTCGACGGCTGGACGAACAACGACCCGCTCGCGACCTCCGACTGCGGCTCGCGCATCGAGGGCATCGGCCGGCCCCGGATGGAGCCGAGCTTCGTGCCGGGCGCCATCGACCGGATGATGAAGGTCCCGGACGCGGCCAGCATCGCCGCCGTCCGCGCCCTGGAGGCCGCGATCGGACGCAAGGCGGGCGGCTCCACCGGTACGGGACTGTGGAGCGCGCTGAAGATCGTCGCGGAGATGGTCGAGCAGGGCCGTACCGGCAGCGTCGTGACCCTGATCTGCGACCCGGGCGACCGCTACCTCGACAAGTACTACTCCGACGCCTGGCTGGCCGACCAGGGCCTGGACATCGCGCCCTACGCCGCCGCTATCGACCGGTTCCTGGAGACGGGTTCCTGGCCGGAGTGAGACGCCGGTCCAGGCTGCGCATCGCGTCGCGGAAGGACTTCCCGACGCCCGGTCGGGCGAGGCGCATGGCGAAGAGGCAGGGACCGGGCCCGTCGACGGCCATCGTCCAGCGGACCCGGGTGCCCGGACCGGCGGGGGAGAGGGTCCAGTCCTCCAGCATGGCGCTGACGCCCGGTGCGTTGGTCTCGTCGATCCGGTAGGCGTAGCGGGTGTCCGGTTCGTCGGCCATGATCGTCTCGTGGAAGACGATCCCGCCCCGCAGCCGCACCGTACGGCCGGCGCCGTCGGCGGTCGGCGTGGCGGAGCTCACCGCCGCGAACCAGGCGGGCATACTGCCCAACTCCACTGCCAGCGAGCGGTGCACGGCGGACGGCGGTGCCGCCACCTCCGCCGTGAACACCAGACGTACGGGCGCGGATGTGGCGAAGTCGAGTTCCACAGGCCTGAGTCGGCGTGCCATGGGACCGTACCTCCGGAGGGCGGGGCTGAAGTGCGCACACCCTAGCTGACGTTCTGTCACATGCCCAGCAGTCCGTCCATCGCCCGACCGAACAACCTCCGCCCGGCGAGGGCCAGTACGGGATCGAGGACGGCCGGCACCCCGCGTACCCGAAGCTCCTCCGCCCACACCGCGCGGGAGCCTCCGCCCGCCGTCCCGTACACCCGGATCTCGGCCCGCCCGAGAACCACCCGGCCGCGCTTCTCCAGCAGGCACGTGCCCGGCCGCCCGGCCGCCGGGGGCTCCCAGCGGACGACCTCCATCGGATCGTCGAAGGCGAGCCGCCCGACGCCCGTACGGGCCACGAAGCGGGTTCCCACGCCCGTGGCCCCGGGGGAGAGCAGCCGCGTCCGGGTCAGCGGCACCAGACGGCCGTGCGCGCGGAAGTCGGTGAGCCGCCGCCACGCCTCCTCCGCCGACAGGTCCGAGGAGCGCTCGACGCGGAAGAGGCTCACACCTCGTCGCCCTCGTCCTCGTCCTCGCCCGCCACCACCAGACCCGGCAGCTGCTCCGCCATCTCCGCCCGGGTCTGCGACGACAGACCCGCGTCCGTCACCAGCGTGTCCACCTCGTCGAGCCGGGCGAACGAACTCAGACCCACCGTCCCCCACTTGGTGTGGTCCGCGACCACCACCACCCGGCGCGCCGAGCGCATCAGACGCCGGTTCGTCTCCGCCTCCGCGAGGTTCGGGGTGGAGAGCCCCGCCTCCACCGAGATCCCGTGCACCCCGAGGAACAGCACGTCGAAGTGGAGCGAACGGATCGCCTGGTCGGCCACCGGCCCCACCAGCGCGTCCGACGGGGTCCGCACCCCGCCCGTCAGCACCACGGTCGCCGCACCGGGCCGCGTCTCGCCACCCGCGTAACCGGCAGTGTGGAAGACGTCGGCGACGCGCACCGAGTTGGTCACCACCGTCAGGTCGGGCACATCGAGGAGCTGCTCCGCCAGGGCGAAGGTCGTCGTGCCGCCCGACAGCGCGATCGCCGAACCCGGAGCGACCATCCGAGCCGCCGCCCGCGCGATGTCCTCCTTCGCGCCCAGCTCCAGGGCGGACTTGGCCTCGAAGCCCGGCTCGTGCGAACTCGTCTCCACCACCGGCACCGCGCCGCCGTGCACCTTCTCGACGACACCCTGACGGGCCAGCGCGTCCAGGTCCCGGCGGACCGTCATGTCGGAGACATTGAGCCGCCGTGTCAGTTCGTTGACCCGTACACCGCCGCGCCGTCTTACCTCGTCCAGAATGAGGGCGCGCCGCTGCTCCGCGAGGAGATTCTGATGGTCACTCACCACCGGGGGCCGTTCCTTCCGAAGGGGACTGGGGGATTGCCGTCGGATTCGGTGAGAGCCCGTGCACGAGCGCACGGCCTTCCGCGATCCTGTTGCCTGTCGTCGAATCCTGCCACCCAGAGAGCGAGACACCGAAGTGTCCCCTGCCACACCTGCCCCGAAGAGCGGAGGTGCGGCGCTTGAGCTCCTCGTCCACGGTGTCGGCGGAGCCACGCCGCAGGACATGCTGGGCGACCCCCGTACGGTCCGGGTCACCGGCGACACGACCGCCGCCATGCACCGCCGTACCGACGACCTCGACGCCGAGGACCACCCCGAGCGCTACGCCGAACGGCCGGTCCCCGAGGCGTACTGCTGGTCCAACCTCACCTCCGGCAACGGCGCCCGCGCCCTGTGGCTGCTGCTCCTGCCCTTCATGGTCGCCAACCTCGCCCACTGGATGCGCCCGCCGGCCAAGGGGCGCCCCCGTCTCGTACGGCTGTACGGGGTCCTGGTGCGGCTCGTGGCGCTCACTCTCACCGTTCTGCTCACCGCGGCCGCCTGCGAGGTCGCGCTCGATCTGACGGCCTGGCAGTGTGCCGGATCGGCCGCCTGCACGGAGGACCGCTCCTGGCTCGGCTTCCTCTCGGCCGAGCGGGGCGGCTGGTGGTCCCAGCCGGGCCGCCGCCTCGGGCTCGCCGCCGTGGTCCCGGCCGCGCTCGTGGGCCTGCTCTGGTACCTCTCCAACCGGACGTGGAGCGCCTACGAGGCCCAGCGCCCGCCCACGGGGTACGAGGACGCGCCCGCGGAACCGGCGGAAGCCGAGCCGGCGGAGGCCGAGTCCGCCGAATCCGACTCCTCGGCGACGGCGGACGGCGAGAGCGCCGATGCCGCCACCCCCACCGAGCTCCGCCCCGCCCTCGGCCGCCCCGGCTTCTGGTACGGCCGCCGCCTCGTCGCCCGGCTGCGCGCCGCGCACACCGCCGCCGGCTTCCTGACCGTCGCCGCGGCCGTCACCGGTGCCGCCGCCCGACACGACCGGGGCGCGTCCAGCGCCCTCCTCGAAGCCTTGGCCTGGTCCCTCCAGGCGGCCTTCGTCGTCCTCGCCGCCGTCGTCCTCCGGGTCGTCTGCCGCCGCGGGCGCAGCGAGAAGCGCCTCGACCTGCGGCTCGAACGGGCCCTGGTGTCCTGGCTGCCCGGCGCCTCCCTCGTCCTGCTCGCCCTCGCCGTCCTCCACGCCGGCTGGTCCCGCCCCGAGTGGCGCTCCGCCGGCACCCTGCCCGGTGACGCCGCCTTCGGCGTCCTGACCCTGGCCCAGGGCGGCCTCGTCGTCGCCCTCGGCGTGGTCGCCTTCCTCCTGCACCGCCCCCACCGCGAGCCGCGGACCGCCCTGTACGGCCTCGGCGGCCCCGCCGTCGCCATGCTGGCCTGCGCCCTCGGCGGTGTGATGTCCGGCGGAGTCGCCCAGCGGATGGCCGACTGGCTCGACGGTCCCGGCACCCCCGGCATGGGGGCCGGCTCTCCTGTCGCCCCGCCCGTGCTGCTGAGCTGGCAGGCCTCCGTCATCCCCGTCCTGCTCCTGATGCTCCTCGCCCCGGTCGTCTTCCTCGCCGTACGGACCGCACGCGCGGCCCGCCGCCTCGGGCCGGTCGTCGAGGCCGAGTACGGCACCGAGGATCCCGACCCGGTCCGTACGGCACGGATCGCCGCGGGCCGGGCCACCGCGGGACTCACCGACGCCGCTCCCGTGCTCGTCGGGATCGTCTCGGGCGCGACCCTCCTGCTCGGTGCCGCCTCCGTCGCGGGGGCCTGGGCCAGCGGGAACGTCCCCGGCCGGGCCTTCGACGGCGCGCACCCCGCGATCGCCTCCGCCGCCGACACGGCCCAGTCGCTCGGCTCCTGGATGATCGGCTTCGGCTTCCTGCTCTTCGTCACCTGGGGCCGCCGCGCCTACAAGGACGCCTCGGCCCGTCGCACCATCGGCATCCTCTGGGACGTCGGCACCTTCTGGCCCCGCGCCGCGCACCCCTTCGCCCCGCCCTGCTACGCCGAACGGGCCGTGCCCGACCTCACCTGGCGGATGAGCTCCTGGACCCGCCACACCGGCGGGCGGCTCGTCATCTCCGGCCACTCCCAGGGCAGCGTGCTGGCCGCGGCGGCCGTCTGGCAGCTGGCGCCGGCGACCCGCGGACGGGTGGCGCTGCTGACCTACGGCTCCCCGCTGGAGCGGCTCTACGGCCGCTGGTTCCCCGCCTATTTCGGCCCGGGGCCGCTGCGTGCCCTGCACCGTACGGTCCACTGCTGGAGCAACCTCTACCGAGCCACCGACCCGATAGGCGGACCGGTACGGGTGCCCGCCGAGGGAGCCAAGCCGGCCGTCGACCGCGCGGTGCTCCTCGATCCGCTCGTCTACGGCCGCACCCACGAGCACCCGCTGCCGGAACCGATCCTGGGCCACTCCGACTACCAGGCCGACCCGGTGTTCGCCGCCGAACGGTCCGTACTCCTCGACCGGTTGCCGCCCGCCCTGCCACGCCAACGTGACGGAGGGGCCGACGACCAAGCGGATCAGGGGAGTTCGGGAAGGTCCTCCGGATAGAGCAGGGTCAGGTCGTCCGTGTTCACCTCGGCGAGCACGGCGACCCGTCCGGCATGCCGCTCCACCATCGACTCGAACGTCTGCCGCGCGGTACGGCCGTTGCCGAACGCCGGCCCCTTCGGCAGCTCGGTGAAGTACTTCCGCAGCGCCTCGTCCGTGCCCTCCGCCAGCCGGTACTCGTGCTCGTCCGCCTGCTGCTCCACGATCCGCAGCAGCTCGTCCGGTACGTAGTCGCTGAAGCTGATGGTCCGTGAGAAGCGGGACGCCACACCGGGGTTGACCGTCAGGAAGCGCTCCATTTCCGCCGTGTAGCCGGCGACGATCACCACGACCGCGTCGCGGTGGTCCTCCATCAGCTTCACCAGGGTGTCGATCGCCTCCCGCCCGAAGTCCCGGCCCGAGTCCTCCGGCGACAGTGCGTAGGCCTCGTCGACGAACAGCACCCCGCCGCGCGCCCGGTCGAAGGCCTCCTGCGTGCGGATCGCCGTCGAGCCGATGTGCTCGCCGACCAGGTCGACCCGGGACACCTCGACCAGATGGCCGCGTTCCAGGACGCCCAGTGAGGCGAGGATCTCGCCGTAGAGCCGGGCGACGGTCGTCTTGCCCGTGCCCGGGTTACCGGTGAAGACCAGATGGCGGCGGACCGAGGCGGCCTTGAGACCGGCCTCCTGCCGCCTGCGCCCGACCTCGATCATGTTGGTGAGCGTGCGCACCTCGTGCTTCACGCTCTCCAGGCCCACCAGTGCGTCCAGTTCACCGAGCACGTCCGTCGAGGAACGTGTCTCGGGCGCCGGCTCGGGGACGGGAACGACAGGAGGGACGGCGGGGGAGCGGGGCGCGGGAACCGTACCGAGCAGCCCCGCCGACTGCGTCGCCGTCAGCACGGTCCCGGCGTCCGGGGCCGGAGCCGTGCGCACCGCGCTCTCGTCGCTGGTGCAGTCCTCCGCCACCGGGCCCTCGTCTGGGAACTCGTACCCGCCGCGCGCGCAGCGTTCCGTACGGCACTTGCGCAGGGTCGTGCGGCAACCGTCCATCACATGGAAGCCGTAGCCGCCGCTGCCGGTCACCCGGCAGCCGTGGAAGGAGCCGCGCCCCTCGGCGGAGACGTAGAAACCGGCCTCGGCGGGCGAGGTGACCGTGCACCGCTCGATCGTCGGGTCCGCGCCCTTGGTGACGATCACCCCGGTCTGCACGGCGTCGATGGTGCAGCCGCCGAGCGTCCCGCCACTGCCGTGGTCGCGGAACCAGGCGCCCGTGGACGCCTCCCGGATCCGGCAGTCGTCGAGTTGCGCGGTCGCGCCGTCGCTCACCGACACCGCCGTGTTCCGCACCTGCGACAGATCGCTGTCGACGACGTCCGCGCGCGAGCCGCGGTCGAGGACGAACAGCGCGTCCGGCACGTCGTGCACCCGGCATGCGTCGAGGACCGCGGTCGCCCCGTCGCTGATCCAGACCGCCGGGTAATCGCCCGTACTGTCGTGGATCTCGCACTGGTTGGCGTCCACCCGGGTGCCCGGGTCCCACACCGAGAGGCCGTTGCGGCCGAAGCGGCGCACGGTGGAACGGGTCAGCGTGAGTACGGAGCGCGAGCGCAGGTCGATCGCGTTCTCGGGGATGTCGTGGATGTCGCAGTCGGAGAGGGTGAGGACCGCGTCCGTGTCGAGCGTGATGCCGTCGGCCGAGGTGCGGTGCACGGAGGAGTCGGTGAGGTGCGCGGTCGCGCGGGCCGCGATCTGCAGACCGGTGCCCTTGATCTCGTACACCTCGCAGCCGATGCCCTCCAGCCCGCTGCCCTCGCCGTTGACGGTGATCCCGGCACCCGAGGCGTGGTGGACCCGGCAGCGCTCCAGGCGCGGATGGGCGCCGCCGCGCACGGAGACCCCGGACTGCCCGGCCGAGACGATCTCGCACTCCTCGAAGACCCCGCCGGCGCCGTCGAGTACGGCGATGCCGACGCCCGCGGGATTGTCGACGGTGCAGCGCCGGACGGTGGGGCGCGCCGCGCCGCGCACTTCGAGGCCGGCGGCCGAGCGGGTCACGATCCGCAGGTCGAGCAGCTCCGGGGTGCCGTCCTCGACGAGCAGCGCGGGCGAGGCGGTGTCCTGTCCCTCCACGTGCAGGTCCTGGACGGTCGCGGACGACCGTACGGTCAGCGGTACGCCGTCCACGGGGGCGATCCGCACCGAGCCGACACCGCCTTCCGGGCCGCGCAGGGTGACGGCCCGTTCGATGACGAGGTTCTCCCGGTAGGTGCCGGGCGCGACGGTGAGGACGTCGCCGTCCCCCGCGGCCTCCAGGGCTGCGGCGAGGGAGGCGTACTCACCCGTGCGGCGCCGCCACCGCGATGTGCCGGTGTGCGTCACCTGGACCGTGCCCTGTGCCATGGGTGTGCTCTGCCCCCGCCTCATGCGTCGCTGCTCATCGGATGCCCCACCGTAGCGCGCGCGACGGCGGGGGGTTGACGGGTCGGCCGCTCGCGCCGGGTACGTCCGGTCGACGGGTCGGCCGCACGCGCCGGTATGTCGCAGGGGAAGGGGCGGCTGGTCGCGGGGGTGTGTCCTGTTCGACGGTCAGCTGCCCGCGCCCGTACGTCCCCAGTCGGGACCGGCCTTGGCCCATGCGCGGTCGAGCCGTTGGTACCGCCGGTGTACCAGCCGTCGTACGACAAGACGCCTTGCCGCCTCGACGAAGACGCCCGCCAGGGCCGCCGTGAGCAGCCCGATGGCGATCGCGTGGGCATGCGCGGTCTCCGGCAGCATGGGCGCCGTGACGGGGCGCCCACTCCGGTCCGTCCAGAGCCGGAACGTGTCACCCGGATCGGCCAGTTCGCGCCGGGTGGTCACCGTGCCCGTACGCGGCGTGCCGTCCGGCGCCGTCCAGCGGGCCACGACGGAACGGCGGAGCGGCTGTTCGTCCGCGGACTCGGGGCTCGTGAGTCCCGGCGCCGGGGTGTCGGCGAGCCGGACGACCCGGGCCGTCGTGGGCTGGCGCAGCCGCTGCTGGGCCTGGACCGCGCGCTGGAGGGAGGCGTCGGTGCGCACCCCGGAGAGCCAGCCGGCCGTCGGCACGGCGAGGGCGAGGAGCAGCACGGCCGTGAGCGCGACCCACGCCTCGACCAGGTCCGTGGTCCGGCGCAGGGGATTGTGCCGCCAGCGCCAGACTCCGGTGGCTGCTCGCATGCCCCGCACCCCCTCGTCCACGGCTCTCTCAACGAGTCTGCCCCCGGGGAGGGTTCCCTGCCTCTCGGGACGGGAAGTGTGACGCGATCGCGCGGCGGTCGCCCGCCTCAGTCGATGATCTTGACCTCGTCGCCCACCCGGATGGTGCCGACGGTCTCGGGCACGAGGTTCTGTCCGAAGATCAGCCGGCTGCCGTCCTTGCGGTGGAGGGCGAGCGTCCGCAGCGGCTCCTTGCCGCGCTCGGCGGTCCGCTGGTCGGTGGTGGTCACGACACAGCGGCCGCAGGACCTGGCGACCCGGAAGGTGACCTCCCCGACGGCGAGCCGGGTCCAGCCGTCCTCGGCCCAGGGCGCGGTCCCGTCGATGACCACGTTCGGCCGGAAGCGGTTCATCGGCAGGGGGCCCTCGTCGGCGTGATCGCCCTGGGCGATCAGCGAATTGAGGGCGTCGAGGGAGGCGGTGGTGGTGGCCAGGAGCGGAAAGCCGTCCGCGAAGCTCACCGTCTCGCCCGGCAGGGCGAACTCGGGCTTGATCGGACGCCGGTGCGCCGGCTCGTCCATGTGGACGAGCCGGACCTCGGTGTCCAGGTACGCGCTGAACCACGCGTCGGCCGCGGGATCGGCCGGGACCGCCTCCACCGGAGTCTCGAAGACCTCCACCCGGATCGTGGACGACGGCCGCGGCACCTCGACCGGCAGCGGCGGGCGGCCGGACGCGGACACCCTGATGCCACCGCCCGGCAGCGGTTCGGCCGAGGCCAACGCCATCTGCGGATGACGGCGTTGGGTCACGACCTTGCCCGACGGGTCCACGACGGCCCAACGGCGGTCACCGGCCAGTCCCCATGGCTGGACCTCCGCCTCGGCGGGTGCGTAACCGCGCAGCGCCTTGACCGGGTGGACATGGACGGAGCGCAGGCGAGGGATCGACATGTCGCCATCCTGCCAGTAGCTCCGTGTTTGGTGTCGCTCAGTACCCCTGACCCTGGTACGGGCGGTTGTAGGGGTCCTGGTAGGGCGCGGGCGCCGGGGCGGGGCGCGCTGCCGGGCGCATCGCCTCGTATCCCGTGCTCACCGGGCGCTGCGGCTGCTGGGGCTGGCCGCCCGGGTAGCCGCGGGGGGCGGCGGGCTGCTGGGGGATGTACGGCGCGGGAGCGTGCTGCAGCGGAACGGGGGCCATCTGCTGCTGCATCGGCTGCGGGTAGCCGTAGGAACCGCCGCCGTTGTAGGCGGGGGCGGGCTGGCTGGGTCCCGCCGGGAGGGCGGGCAGGGCCGCGGGCAGCGCCGGCAGATAGCTGTTGCCGGTGTCGTACGCGGAAGGCACTCGGATCGGGGCGATCTGAGGCATGCCCCGCTCCGCGACCAGGGAGTCGTAGATGGGGGTGTCGGGGAACGACGGCGCGGTGTAGTAACCGCCGCCGTAGGTGGAGCGGGGGGAGGTCATGGCACATAAGTTAAGCCCACGATGTGCTGGTTGGGGAGCCCGATAAGAGGGTTGTTTGACGGGTTCTGAGTGACCGTCGATCCTTAATGCGATCGAACGTGACAAAAACGGTCGCGCCGAGAGGCTCCGGCGGGCCGCTGATCTTGAAAACACGAGCTGAGAAGGGGTTACCCACGGGTTGACCCGGGTGCCCGGCATGACCCCGCATTAGGTTGACGTAAAGAAATCTTGATGTGCCGCGAGCGGTGAGTGCGGGGATCATGTCCATGCTTAAGGGAGTCAATGTTCCGTGGCGGCGCGCACTGTGCGCGTCGAATTGGGCTGGCGTTCAGGTGCGGGAGTGCCGGATGTCGACGCCTCGGCGCTACTCCTTGTGTCGGGGAAAGTGCGCTCCGATACGGACTTCGTTTTCTACAACCAGCCGGAGCACGCTTCGGGCTCCGTCCGGCACGAGGGAAAGCGCGCCGCGGGGGGCGGCGCCGAGGACGGAGCCGAGAACGCGGGCGGCGCGATGACGGACGTCGGGACCGTGGATCTGGAGCGCGTGGAACCGGTCGTCGAGCAGATCGTCCTGGCGGCCTCGGTCGACGGCGGGGACTTCGGCCGGGTCCCGGGTCTGTACATCCGCGTGGTGGACGCCGACAGCGGGACGGAGATCGCCCGGTACGACAGCACCGACGCGAGCGTCGAGACGGCCTTCGTCCTCGGAGCCCTCTACCGACGCCAGGGGGAGTGGAAGTTCCGGGCGGTGGGCCAGGGGTACGGCTCCGGCCTGGAAGGCCTGGCGACGGACTTCGGCATCACCGTCGAGGAACCCGAGCTCCCGGCCGCGGTGGAGCCGCCCGCCCCGGTCGTCGTGGGGGAATCGCCCGCCCTGGCCAAGGTGGCGGAGCCGCCCGCCGAGGCCGTGGTCGCCCGGCAGCCCGCCGCGGCCGTGGCGGCGCCCACCGCGAACGTCTCGCTCACGAAGATCACCCTGACGAAGGACTCGCCGACGGTCTCCCTGGCCAAGCAGGGCGGCACGTCCGGCACGCTGCGGGTGAACCTCAACTGGCAGGTGCGCAAGCAGAACACGGGCTGGGGGGCCAAGCTCGGCCGAGCCGTCGGGAAGCGTGCCGCCTCCGACGCCCCCGTCGCCCTCGATCTCGCCCTGCTCACCCAGGAGGACGGCGACCTGATCGTCCAGCGGGAGGCGCGCTACCTCGACCCGCTGCTCGGGATCAGCATGCAGCAGACCGCGGACGAGGCGTACGGCTGGGGCATGAAGTGGACGCCCGCCGTCAAGTGATCACCGGTCCGGGGCCGGTCGGGGGCGGGCATAGGTCCGCCCCTTCCAGGCCGCGCCCCGGCCCCGGTAGTGATGCACCGCCGAGTCCACCGTCATGAGGAGATAGAGCAGCGCGGTGAACGGGAGCGTGGGAGCCAGCCAGAGCGGCTGCCGGTAGTAGCGGAGCATCGGGAGGTACGTCCCCGCCATCACCGCCCACGCGACCCCGCCCGTCCAGGCCGCCGCCGGGTCCCCGCCCACCACCCCGGCCACCAGCGCCACCGGGGGAGCCAGATAGACCACGGCCAGCCCGGCCACCGTGCCGGCCAGCACGAGCGGATTGTGCCGGAGTTGGGCGTACGCGCTGCGCGAGACCATGTGCCACAGATCGGCCAGGCGGGGATACGGGCGGATACTGTCCACCCGCTCGGCGAGACCCAGCCAGATCCGCCCGCCGGCCCGCCGCACCGCGCGGGCCAGCGACACGTCGTCGATCACCGCCTGCCGGATCGAGTCCGGCACACGCGCCCGCTCGGCCATCGACGTCCGCAGCAGCACACAGCCGCCGGCCGCCGCCGTGGCCAGGGGGCGTCGCCGGTTGATCCAGCGGAACGGATACAGCTGGGAGAAGAAGTAGACGAACGCCGGCACGACCAGCCGCTCCCAGAAGCTCACCACCCGCAGCCGGGCCATCTGGGACACCAGGTCCAGATCGCCTCCGACGGCCGCGGCCACGAGGCGGCGCAGACTGTCCGGCTCATGGGCGATGTCGGCGTCCGTCAGGAGCAGGAACTCCGGGCCACGCGCGCGTGCCAGGCCGATGCCGTGGCGCAGCGCCCACAGTTTCCCCGTCCAGCCGGGCTCAGGCTCGCCCGGCGAGGCCACGGTCAACGGAAGCCCTCCGTACCGCGACGCCAGCTCGCCGGCGAGCTTCCCGGTGCCGTCCGAGCTGCCGTCGTCGACGAGGACGATCTCCGCCTCACCCGGATAGTCCTGCGAGAGCAAGGAGGGCAGGCTCAGCGGAAGCACTTCCGCCTCGTCCCGGGCGGGCACGACGATCGTGACCCTGGGCCAGTCGCCCGGCCGCACGCGCGCGTGCGCCTCCGGCAAGCGTTGATCGGTACGCCAGAAGAACCCCTGACCCAGCAGCAGCCACCCCCAGGCGGCGAGCGAACCCGTGGCGATCCAGGCAATGGCGCTCATTCGCCGCAGTCTGCCCCAGATCGCCGGGGACGCAAGGGTGGTCGGCTAGGGTGATCGGGTGAAGATCGCGCTCATGGACTCCGGAATCGGCCTGCTCCCGGCAGCGGCGGCGGTTCGTCGACTGCGGCCCGACGCGGATCTGGTCCTCTCCTCCGACCCCGACGGGATGCCCTGGGGCCCGCGGACGCCGGAGGACCTCACCGAGCGCGCCCTGACCGTCGCCCGGGCCGCCGCGGAGCACGAGCCCGACGCGCTGATCGTCGGCTGCAACACCGCCACCGTGCACGCCCTGCCTGCGCTGCGCGCCGCGCTGGAGCCCCGTATCCCGGTGATCGGGACGGTCCCCGCGATCAAGCCCGCCGCCTCGGAGGGCGGCAAGGTCGCCATCTGGGCGACCCCGGCCACCACCGGCAGCCCGTACCAGCGCGGCCTCATCCGTGACTTCGCCGACGGCGCCGAGGTCACCGAGGTGCCTTGCCCCGGACTCGCCGACGCCGTGGAGCACGCGGACGCGGACGCCGTCGAGCGGGCCGTCGCGGCCGCCGCCGCCCTCACCCCGACGGACGTACGGGCCCTGGTGCTCGGCTGCACGCACTACGAACTGGTCGCCGAGCGGATCCGCGCCGCGGTGCAGTCCGCCGACCTGCCGCCGGTGGTTTTCCACGGCTCCGCGGGGGCAGTCGCGGCACAGGCGCTCCGTCGGATCGGCGCCGAGCCCGCGCCCACCGCGACCCCGTCCGGCGGTCTGACCGTGCTGTTGAGCGGACGGACCTCGGATCTGCCGGCCGCCGCCCTGAGCTACGCGGAAGGCCGCCTGCTCCGGGCCGCGGCGCCCGCCCGCTGACGCGGCGCCGCCCGGTGCCGCAGGGGCGCCGTACGAGCGGAACCTGAGTAGGCTGCCACGCATGAGGGACCATTTCCGACATCCCCGGCACCCCCGGCCTCTGGACATCTCGGCGCCGCTGCCCGAGGTGTGGATCGGCCGGGCCACCAACCGTATGCAGTGGGTGGCCGCGGTCGCCGGTGCCGCCTGCATGGCGCTCGGCATCACCCTCGCGGTCGACTCGGCGTGGACCTCCGGCATCGCGGCCCTGCTGATGGCCGTGATCGGCTGTGTCGCCGCGGGTCTGCTCGTCCTGTTCGGGACGCTCGCCTTCGTCCATGTCGAGGTCAAGGTGGACCAGCGGGCCATGGAGGTCCGGTGCGGCCACATAGGAGTGCCGCGTCGGCGCATCCTGCTCGCCCATGTGGTCGGCGCCGACTACGTCGCGAAGGTCACCCCCCACGAATGGGGCGGCTGGGGCTACCGCTGGCGCCCCGAGAAGGGCAAGGGAGTCATCGTCCGCCGAGGCGAGGCGCTGGTCCTGAGACTGGACGACGGCCGGACGTTCACGGTCACGGTCGACGACGCCGAGTTCGGCGTCCGCGTCATCCGCGACCGGCTGCGCCCCCCGACACCGACGGGGCCGACGGGCGCCTGAGCGTACGGGGCGCCGTGCGGCGGGGATCCGTCGTCGGGCGGTGGACGGTCGGTGGGTTCGTTCGTCAGTCGTCGGTCGGGGCCGGTGCCGCGCGGGCCGTCGCCAGGCCCGCGAGCAGTCCGGCACCCGCGGTCACCGGCGTGAAGCTCAGCGCGTTGCCGACCGTGGCGAGCGCCGCCAGGGCGGTCAGGGTGGCCGCCGCCGTCAGGACCACCGCCGTACGCCGGGGCGAGGTCCACAGGCCGCACACCAGCCAGCCGTACGCCGCGCCCAGCAGGACGACTCCCGGCACCCCCTGCTCCGCCGCCTGTTGGAGCGGGGCCGAATGCGGCTTGCCATCGGCGTACAGGGTGGTCCGGGCGGTGGGGCTCAGCGCGCCGAAGCGCTCCGGGCCGACCCCGACCAGCGGGTTCTCCTTCGCCATCGAGGCCGCGTCCTGCCACAGCAGCACCCGGTGCCGGGTCAGCTGCCCCTCCAGGGAGACCGTGAGCCCCTCAGGCAGCCGCTCCTCCGCCACGGCCCAGGACGCCCCCACAAACAGCCCCGTCGCCAGCGCGAGCCCCGCGAGTCCGAAGAGCCGGCGCCGCATCCGTACCGCCGCGAGCGAGCAGAGCAGAACACCGAGCGCCGCGACGAAACCCACCACGGAGCCCAGGAGCAGCGCCACGCCCGCCACCGCGAGCGCGAGTGTCCGCATCAGGAGGCGGGCCGGGACCGAATCGGTGGCCGAGGCCGCGCAGCAGGCCGCCCCGGCGGCCAGGACGAGCAGCGCGGCGGCCGCGCCCGTATGACCGGGAGGTACGGAACCGGCGGGAGTGGCGCCCGGGATGCTCGGCCCGGAGGTCAGCGCGAGGCCGAGCGCGGCCAGGGAAGCGGTCGCCGCAGCGGCCACGGGGAGCAGGGTGCCCGAGATCCGGCCGCAGGCGTAGCCCGCGGCGAGGGCGAGGACGGCGAGGAGGATGCCCTCGGGGCGGGCGTCCCGGCCGGTGGCGGTGACGAGCGACCACAGCACGACGGCGCCGAGGATCAGCACCCCGGCGACATCCGGTGCCCGCCCACGCTCACGCACGGCGGCCCGCTCAGCCGCAGGTGCAGCCATCCCCGTCGACCCCCCGCTCCGTCTGGCCGACACCGTAACGGTGCTGCCGGGGTTTGGGGAGCGAATGCGCAGGAACGTTGCGGCAGAAGTGAGGGAATGGTGACGGCGGCGCAGCCGCGCGGCGCGTGGTCCCGGGGTTCCCACCGTGCGCGGCCTCGTCCGTCGGCCGCCGGAGCCGGAGTCCTCGGGGCTCGGGTACGCGCCGTAGACTCCGCAACGTGAGCACCACGATCACCCCCGTCGACGCCTCAGGACCCGCCGCCACCCCGGAGCCCGGTCCGTCCGGCCTGCGGCGCCTCGTACGGCCGGGAGCGGCCGTGCTGTCGGGCGTGCTGCTCTTCCTGAGCTTCCCGCCCCGACCGCTGTGGTGGCTGGCACTGCCCGCCTTCGGCCTGCTCGGCTGGACCCTGCGCGGCCGCCGCCTGCGGGCCGGCTTCGGTCTCGGCTACCTCGCCGGTCTCGGCTTCCTGCTGCCCCTGCTGATCTGGACCGGCTCCGAGGTCGGCCGCTTCCCGTGGATCGCGCTCTCCGCCGTCGAGGCCCTGTTCATCGCCGCGGCCGGTCTCGGGATCGCGGCCGTCTCCCGGCTTCCCGGCTGGCCGGTGTTCGCCGCCGCGGTGTGGATCCTCGCCGAGGCGGCACGCGCGCGTGTCCCCTTCGGCGGTTTCCCCTGGGGCAAGATCGCCTTCGGCCAGGCCGACGGCGTCTTCCTGCCCCTGGCGGCCGTCGGCGGCACCCCGGTACTCGGCTTCGCCGTCGCGCTCTGCGGCTTCGGGCTGTACGAGGTGGTCCGCCAGGTCCGCGCGTACCACGCCACGGGCGTCGTCCCGCGCGGCCCGCTCGCGGCGGCCGCGCTCACCGTGCTCGTACCGGTCACCGGCGCCCTCGCCGCGCTGCCGCTCGTCGACGACTCCGCGGAGGACGGCACCGCGACCGTCGCCGCCGTCCAGGGCAACGTGCCCCGCCTCGGCCTCGACTTCAACGCACAGCGCAGGGCCGTCCTCGACAACCACGTCGCCCGCACCAAGGAACTGGCCGAGGACGTCGCGAACAAGAAGAAGCCCCAGCCGGACTTCGTCCTGTGGCCGGAGAACTCCTCCGACATCGACCCCTACGCCAACCCCGACGCGGCCGACGCCATCAGCGGGGCCGTGCAGAAGATCGGCGTACCGACCGTGATAGGCGCCGTCGTCGCGCCGGACACGGGGAAGCTCCGCAACACCCTGATCCAGTGGGAACCGGACAAGGGACCCGTCGCCACATATGACAAGCGGCACGTCCAGCCCTTCGGCGAGTACATCCCGATGCGGTCCTTCGTACGGATCTTCAACAGCAACGTGGACCGCGTCAGCCGTGACTTCGGCCCGGGGACCAAGGTCGGTGTCTTCGACCTCGCCGGCACCAAGGTCGGCCTGGCGACCTGCTACGAGGCCGCGTTCGACTGGGCCGTGCGGGACACCGTCACCCACGGCGCCCAGCTGATCTCCGTACCGAGCAACAACGCCACCTTCGGCCGCAGCGAGATGACCTACCAGCAGCTCGCCATGTCGCGGGTGCGGGCGGTCGAGCACAGCCGCGCCGTCGTCGTACCGGTGACCAGCGGCGTCAGCGCGATCATCGAGCCGGACGGCGAGATCGTGGCACGGTCGGAGATGTTCACCCCGGACGTCCTGGTCGAGAAGGTGCCGCTGCGCTCCTCGCTCACCCCGGCGACGCGGATGGGCACGCTGCCCGAAGCGCTCCTGGTGGGCGTCGCGGCCGCCGGGCTCGGCTGGTCGGTGCTGCGGGCCGTGCGGGCCCGCCGGAGCCGCGAGGCCTGAGCGCTCACAGGGCGCCCGGCCTCGGGTTCCGCGCTCACGGGTCGCCCGGCCTCGGGTTCCCCGTGTCCGAGGGGTTCTGATCGGAAGTGAGCGTTCTTGATCCAGAGGGGGCTTAGGGTCGAAGCATGGGTACTCCTGACTTCATCCGCGAACTCCGGGCCAGCGCCGGCCACCAGCTGCTCTTCCTGCCGGGTGTGAGCGCCGTCGTCTTCGACGACCGGGGCCGCGTGCTGCTCGGCCGCCGGACCGACAACGGAATGTGGTCGATCATCGGCGGCATCGTGGAGCCGGGCGAGCAGCCCGCCGCGTGTGCCGTCCGCGAGGTGTTCGAGGAGACCGCCGTACGCTGCGAGGTCGAGCGGGTCGTGCTCGTCCAGACCCTGCGCAAGCCCATCGTCTATCCCAACGGCGACCAGTGTCAGTTCATGGACGTCACCTTCCGCTGCCGCGCCGTCGGCGGCGAAGCGCGTGTGAACGACGACGAGTCCACGGACGTCGGCTGGTTCGAGGTGGACGACCTGCCGGAGATGAAGCGGTTCTCGCACTTCCGGATCGAGCAGGCGCTCAGCAACGAACCCACATGGTTCGACCCCATGCCCCAGAGCTGAAGTATGGGTTCTGAACACATCGGTTGGTGGTGGGACGCTTCATAAGGTGCGGAACATGAGCGCCCCCACCACATCAGGTCCCGCACCGGCACAGGTCTCGGCACCACTCGCACAGGGCCCCGCACCCGCCGCCACCCCCGCGCCCGGCTCCGTCATGCTCGACCTCGCCGGTCGCACGGCGCTCGTCACCGGCGCGGCCGGCGGCATCGGCCGGGCCTGCGCGCTCCGGCTCGCCGCCGCGGGGGCCCGGGTCCGAGCGGTCGACCGGGCGGCCGACGGACTGGAGGAGCTCGTCGAGGCGGCCGACGGTCTCGCCGGCGCCGTCGAGCCGCAGCTCCTGGACCTCACCGACCTCGACGCCGCGGAGGCCGCGGCCGCCGGCACCGACATCCTCGTGAACAACGCCGGGCTCCAGCTCGTCCGCCCCATCGAGGAGTTCCCGCCGGACGTCTTCCACACCGTCCTCACCGTGATGCTGGAGGCTCCCTTCCGGCTGATCAGGGGCGCCCTGCCGCACATGTACGCGCAGGGCTGGGGCCGGATCGTCAACCTCTCCTCCGTGCACGGCCTGCGCGCCTCCGCCTTCAAGTCCGCCTATGTGGCCGCCAAGCACGGACTGGAGGGACTCTCCAAGACCGCGGCGCTCGAAGGCGCCCCGCACGGCGTCACCTCCAACTGCGTCAACCCCGGTTACGTCCGCACACCGCTGGTCGAGCGGCAGATCGCCGACCAGGCCGCGGCCCACGCCATTCCCGCCGAGCGGGTCCTCACCGACGTCCTGCTGAAGGACTCGGCGCTCAAGCGGCTCATCGAGCCCGAGGAGGTCGCCGAGGCGGTGCTCTATCTCTGTACGCCGCAGGCGTCGTTCATCACCGGAACCTCCCTGGCCCTCGACGGCGGCTGGACCGCGCACTGACGACAGGTTTTCCACAGGGCTGGTGCGATCACCCCTACGACAGGTATCCCTGTGTCCATGTCCCAAGAACAGGTCTCCTACCTGGAGCTCCTCGCGCGAGGAGCCGCCACGGAGGGCTTCGATCGGCCCGTGCTGCTCGCCCGTGCGAGCGGCGCGGGCCCCGAGGAGCTGGCCGAGCTCGAACAGGCCAAGCAGCTCGCCCTGCGCGTGCGCGCCGAGCTGGAGGGCAGGCGCCGCCGCGAGGCCGAGCTGTCCGCCCTCTTCGAGACCGCCCACGACCTCGCGGGACTGCGCGACCTCGACGCCGTGCTCCGCGCCATCGTCCAGCGCGCCCGCTCCCTGCTCGGTACCGAGGTCGCCTACCTCAGCCTCAACGACCCGGGCGCCGGAGACACGTACATGCGCGTCACCGAGGGCTCGGTCTCGGCGCGCTTCCAGCAGGTCCGGCTCGGCATGGGCGAGGGGCTCGGCGGTCTCGTCGCCCAGACCGCCCGGCCGTACGTCACCGAGAACTACTTCGACGACCCCCGCTTCCAGCACACCGCCACCATCGACTCCGCCGTGCGCGACGAGGGCCTCGTCGCCATCCTCGGCGTGCCACTGACCCTGGGCAGCCAGGTGATCGGCGTGCTGTTCGCCGCGGACCGGCGCGCCCGCGTCTTCGAACGGGAGCAGGTCGCGCTGCTCGGCTCCTTCGCCGCGCACGCCGCCGTCGCCATCGACACCGCCAATCTGCTCGCCGAGACGCGCTCGGCGCTGGCCGAGCTGGAGCGGGCCAACGACATCATCCGCGAGCACAGTGCCGTGATCGAACGGGCCTCGGAGGTCCACGACCGGCTCACCGAGCTCGTGCTGCACGGCGGCGGCGTTCACGACGTGGCCGCGGCCGTCTCGGAAGTCCTCGGCGGAAGGGTCGAGTTCATCGACGCCGGTCTCGACTCGGCCCGGCTCGCCGACGGCCACGCGCTGCGCGAGGGCGACCGCTGGGTGGCGGCCGTCTCGGCCGGCGGGGAGACCTTCGGCGCCCTCGTCCTGCACGACCAGCCCGACCTCGACCCCGTCGACCAGCGCACCCTGGAGCGCGCCGGCCTGGTGACCTCCCTGCTGCTGCTCGCCCGCCGCTCGGCCGGCGAGGCCGAACAGCGGGTACGGGGCGAGCTGCTCGACGACCTCCTCGACGCCCCCGACCGCGACCGCCGGCTGCTGCGCGAGCGCGCCGCCCGCCTCCGTACCGATGTCGACGCACCCCACGTCGTGCTCGCCGCCCGCACGGACCGGACCGGCTCCGGCGGCGAGGCCGACGCCGGGGTACGGGAGAGCGCGGACCGCCAGCGACTGTGGTCGGCCGCCTCGCACCTCGCCGCCACCCGGCAGGGGCTGGCCTCCGCGCGCGACGGCGGGACGGTGCTCCTGCTCCCGCTCGGACCGGGCGAGTCCGCGGCCGAGTTGGCCCGGCAGACCGCCAAGCACCTCGGCGGCGCGCTGCGCGAGAGCGTCACGGTGGGCGCCTCGGCCCCTGTCGCCTCGCCCCTCGCCACACCCGACCGGGTCGCGACCGCCTACGAGGAGGCACGGCGCTGCATGGACGCCCTGCGCCTGCTGCACCGCTCGGGCGAGGGAGCCGCCGCCGAGGACCTGGGCTTCCTGGGCCTGCTGCTCGCCGACACCCGGGACATCGACGGCTTCGTCGACCGCACGATCGGCCAGGTCGTCGCGTACGACGAGCGGCGCGGCACGGACCTGGTCCGCACGATGGACGCGTACTTCGCGAGCGGCATGAGTCCCGCCCGCACGAAGGACGACCTCCACGTCCACGTGAACACGGTCGCCCAGCGTGTCGACCGCATCGGCCGCCTCCTGGGCCCGGACTGGCAGTCCCCGTCCCGCGCCCTGGAGATCCAACTGGCCCTCCGCCTCCACGCGATGTCGGCGGCCGTCACCCGCTGACCGGCGCGAACCGACGCCCGGCTCCAAGCACCTCATGTCGGCAGCCGGGCGCCGACGGCACGAAGCGGCCCCCTCAGCCATCTCGGCCGAGGGGGCCGCTCGGTCCCCGTCGAACAGTGCGGTCAGGCGTCGGCGCGGACCGGGGCCGTCGCGGCCTGGGAGGCGTCCTCGGCCACCTCGGAGAGGTCGCGGTTACGGGTCTCCCGGGCGCACGCGATGGCGACGATCGTCAGGAGCGCGGCGGCGATCACGTACAGGGCGATCGGCGTCGAGGAGCCGTAGTCGGCGAGCAGCGCCGTCGCGATCAGCGGAGCGGGGGCGCCGGCGGCCACCGAGGAGAACTGCGCGCCGATGGAGGCGCCCGAGTAGCGCATCCGGGTCGCGAACATCTCGGAGAAGAAGGCCGCCTGCGGCGCGTACATCGCCCCGTGCAGGACCAGGCCGACGGTCACGGCGAGCAGCAGCGAGCCGAAAGTGCCCGAGTCGATCAGCATGAAGAACGGGAACATCCAGGCGCCGACGCCGACCGCGCCGATCAGATAGACCGGGCGGCGGCCGATCCGGTCCGACAGAGCGCCCCACGCCGGGATGACGGCGAAGTGGACGGCGGAGGCGATGAGGACGGCGTTCAGAGCCGTCTGCTTGGAGAGGCCCACCTGGGTCGTCGCGTAGACGAGGATGAACGCGGTGATCACGTAGTAGGAGATGTTCTCCGCCATGCGGGCGCCCATCGCGATCAGCACATCGCGCCAGTGGTGCTTGAGCACGGCGACCAGCGGCAACTTCTCGACCTGACCGGCGGCAGCGGCCTTGCGCTCCTCGGCGGCGGCCAGCGCGGCCTTGAACACGGGGGACTCGTCGACCGAGAGCCGGATCCAGAGACCCACGATGACCAGCACACCGGAGAGCAGGAACGGTATGCGCCAGCCCCACGAAAGGAACGCCGAGTCGGAGAGGAGCGCCGTGAGCGCCGACAGCACACCGGTCGCGAGCAGCTGACCGGCCGGCGCGCCGGTCTGCGGCCAGGAGGCCCAGAACCCGCGCCGCTTGGCGTCCCCGTGCTCGGAGACAAGCAGCACGGCCCCGCCCCACTCCCCGCCGAGCGCGAAGCCCTGCACCAGACGCAGCACGGTCAGCAGGACGGGAGCGATGGACCCGACGGTCGCGTGGGTCGGCAGCAGACCGATCGCGAACGTCGCGCCACCCATCAGCAGCAGGCTCAGGACCAGCAGCTTCTTACGCCCGAGCCGGTCGCCGTAGTGCCCGAAGACCAGCGCACCGAGCGGCCGGGCGGCGAACCCGACCGCGTAGGTCAGGAAGGAGAGCAGCGTTCCGACGAGCGGGTCGGACTCCGGGAAGAACAGCTTGTTGAAGACCAGCGCGGCGGCCGAGCCGTAGAGGAAGAAGTCGTACCACTCGATGGTGGTGCCGATGAGACTCGCGGCGACGATGCGCTTGAGATTCGACTCGGCGGGTGGAGCCGACGCGGGGGAGGCCATGTGCACCACTTCCAGGGATGTACGGGGACGTTTTCGTGTTGCCACACCGTAGAAACACGCAGGTCACCGGCGTATGTGGTGGGACACCATAGTTCAGCGCGTCTGCATGCACGTCACCACCATGGGGTCGGTGGAGTGTTCAGGTCCGGCCGTACCCAGACGCCCCAGCCCTCGTCTACCGTCGGCCCCGTGCACCCACCCGACCACCCCGAGGTATGGATCCTGAGGGCCCCCGCGACCGCGGAGCGCGGCATGCTCGACCTGAGCGTCCTCGACGCCGCCGAGCGGGCCCGGTTCACCGCGCTCGCCCGCCCGCGGGACCGCGCCCGTTACGCCTTCGCGCACATCGCGCTCCGCACCGTCCTTGCCGCCCGGACCGGCCTGCCGGACCATGCGCTCCGGTTCGGGCGCGACCCCTGCCCGTGCTGCGGCGCACCGCACGGACGGCCCATCCTCCAGGACCACTCCGGAGGTCCGGAGTTCTCGCTCTCCCACCGCGGTGACCTGGTGGTGATCGGCCTCGACGTCGAGCCCATCGGCGTCGACGTCGAGCCAGAGCCGACCGAAGAGACCATGGCGCAGGTCCTGCCCCTGCTCCATCCCGGCGAGCGTGCCCGCGTCGAAGCCGCCGAAGTCGGCGCGCGGACAGGAGTGTTCGCGACGCTCTGGGCACGCAAGGAGGCGTACCTCAAAGGTCTCGGCACCGGGCTCGGACGCGACCTGGCCGCCGACGACGTCACCGGCGACCTTCCCGGATGGACCCTCGCCGACCTGCCCGCCGGACCGGGGACCGCCGTGGCCGTCGCCGTACGCCACCCCGAGCGCGAGATCCGACGGTGGTACGAACTGCCCGGTGGCGCCTACCTCGGGCGGCCCACCAGTCCTGTCTCGTAGGCGGTGATGACCAGCTGGACCCGGTCGCGCGCGTCGAGCTTGGCCAGCAGCCGGGTCACGTAGGTCTTCGCCGTGGCCACGCTGATGCTCAGCTCGGTGGCGATCTCCGTATTGGACAGTCCGCGGCCCACCAGCGTCAGCACCTCGTGCTCACGGTCGGTGATGCTGCCCAACATCCGTGCGGGTGCGGCCGTCTCCACCGGGCGCTGCGCGAACTCCTTGATCAGCCGCCGGGTCACGGCCGGCGCGATCAGGCCGTCGCCCGCCGCCACGACCCGGATCGCGGCCAGGATGTCGTCCAGCGCCATGTCCTTCACGAGGAAGCCGGACGCCCCGGCGCGCAGCGCACCGTACACGTAGTCGTCGTCGTCGAACGTCGTCAGCACGATCACCTGAGGGCCGTCGCCGCCCTCCGTGATGCGGCGGGTCGCCTCGATGCCGTCCATGCCGGGCATCCGGATGTCCATCACCACGACGTCGGGCCGCTCGTCCGCGACCAGCCGGACCGCCTCCTCGCCCGTCCCCGCCTGGCCGACGACCTCCAGGTCGGCCGCCTGGGTGATCACCATCTCCAGCGCGGTGCGCACCAGGGGCTGGTCGTCGACGAGTACGACACGGACGGTCATCGGGCTCCTGAGGTCGCGCTGCTCGGTACGGGAAGACGGGCGGTGACGAGGAAGCCGCCCCCGGGGCGCGGCGCGGCACTGAACTCCCCATGGAGCAGGGCGACTCGCTCGCGCATTCCCACAAGACCGTATCCCATACCGGACGTCGAGCCGTCTCCCCGGCCCCGGTCGGCGACCTCGATGGCGAGGCCACCGGCGCCGTAGTCGACGGTCACCAGGCACGCGTCCGCGCCCCGCGCGTGGCGTACGACATTGGTGACCGACTCCTGAATGATCCGGAAGGCCGAGAGATCGATCTCCGGTGGCAGCGGCCGCCGTTCACCGAGCCAGCGCACCTCCACGCGCACCCCGGCCGCCGTCGTCGTCTCGGCGAGCCGCTCCACGTCCGCGAGCCCCGCCACGGGCGCGAGCGGCGCCCCGGCCGCGTCCCCGTCGCCGTCCGCCAGGTCCGCCTCGCGCAGGGTGCCAAGCATCCGCCGCAGCCCCGAAAGGGACTCCCGGCCCGCGCTCTCCACGGCGAGCATCGCCTCGCGCGCACTCTGCGGCTGGGAGTCGACCACCCGGGCCGCCGCACCGGCCTGGAGGGCGATGATGCCGATGCTGTGGGCCACGATGTCGTGCAACTCCCGTGCGATCCTCAGCCGTTCCGCGCTCACCGCGCGGGCGGCCACCTGCGCGGCGAGCTGGGCGCGAAGCTTCTCGGCGTAGTCGCGCGACTGGTGCACGGAATTGCCCACCAACCAGGCGACGACGACGGTCAGCGCCACATAAGGCTCCGACGGCGTCCCGCCCTCCTCTCCGTACAGCAGCCGTCCGGTCAGACAGAGCGAGAGGACGGCGAGTGCCGCCCCGGCGAACGGAAGAGAGGAGCGGCGCGGGTGAGTAGCGGCGACGAAGGCGAGGGCCACGTCGACGGAGAGGAACTGCAGCGGAGGGATCTCCCACTGCCGCCACGCGGCCGTGAAGGCGCCCGTCCCGGCGAGCAGGAGCACGAACCCCGGCCAGGGACGGCGTACGAGCAGCGCACAGCCGGCCAGGGCCAGCGCGGTGGACAGGGCGAGGAACAGCTGCCCCCAGAGGGGGGTCAGGCCGACGCGCGAGGCCGCCGCACCGGGCGCGACCGACGGCGACAGGACCAGCGGGTACAGCGCCGCCGCGCACCAGGCGGCTCCCGTCCAGATGCCCGGCGGGACCCGCTTCAGCGGCGAGAGACGGGGAGTGTCCAGCATGGCACCGATGGTAACGGGGCCATGCGGGGCGGTGGATCGACCCAGGGTTGTACAACCGTGGTCGACAGAAGCGCTCGGAGATTGTCCGCGGTGGGCCGATGACGCCCAGGGCGGCCTCGGGCCACGATAAAGCGCATGATCGAAGTAAACGAACTCACGAAGCGCTACGGTCCGAAGGCCGCTGTCAGTGACCTGAGTTTCACCGTGCGCCCAGGCCATGTCACCGGATTCCTGGGGCCCAACGGCGCCGGCAAGAGCACGACCCTGCGCATGATGCTCGGGCTGCACCGCCCCACCAGCGGCAGCGTCCTGATCGACGGGCGCCCCTTCGCGGACCGCCCCCGCGGCATGCGCCACGTCGGGGCGCTGCTCGACGCCCACGACGTCCACGGAGGCCGTACCGCGCAGGCGCACCTTTCCGCCCTCGCCGTCAGCAACCGCCTTCCGCGCCGCCGTGTCGGCGAGGTCCTGGACGAGGTCGGCCTCGGTGACGCGGGCGGGCGCCGTATCGGCGGCTTCTCCCTGGGCATGAAGCAGCGCCTGGGCATCGCGACCGCCCTGCTCGGCGACCCGCCGGTGCTGCTCTTCGACGAGCCGCTCAACGGGCTCGACCCGGAAGGCGTGAAGTGGGTGCGCGGCCTGTTCCACCGGCTCGCCGCGGAGGGACGCACCGTCTTCGTCTCCAGCCACCTGATGTCGGAGATGGAGAACACCGCCGACTTCCTCGTCGTCATCGGCAGGGGCCGGCTCATCGCGGACGAGAGCCTGAAGGACTTCGCCGCACGCGGCACCCGCCAGAGCGTCAGCGTGCGCACGCCCGACGTCGCGGCGCTGCGGGCGGTGCTCACCGATGAGGGTGCACACGTAGAGCCCCAGACCGACAACTCGCTTACGGTGACCGGCATGAGCGCCTCACGAATCGGCGACCTGGCCTTCCGGAGCATGGTCCCGGTGCACGAACTGACCCCCCACACCGCATCGCTGGAGGCGGCCTTCATGGAACTCACCGCCGACAGCGTCGAATACGCAGCAGGAGACACCCGATGACCGCGACCGTCACTCCCCCCACATCGTCGCCCGTGCGGTCCGTGGACACGACCGAGCCCCGAGCCCGCTTCGGCGACCTCGTCGCCGCCGAGTGGATCAAGCTCTGGTCGCTGCGTTCCACCCCCTGGGCGTTCCTGGGCGGCGCGCTGGCCATCATCGGTTTCAACGTGTTCACCGCGTACAACGACTACAGCAACTGGCCCAGCTGGAGCGCCCAGCAGAAGGCCGAGTTCATGCCCAACTGGGCGATGCTCGACGCGTTCACCGACGCCGCCGTGCTGTGCCTGATGCTGACCGCCAGCGCGATGGGCGCCCTCACCGTCGTCGGCGAGTACAGCACCGGACTGATCCGTACGACCTTCACCGCCGTGCCCGCCCGACGTTCGGTGATGGCCGCCAAGGTCCTCGTCGTCACGCTGGTGACGACCGCGCTCGGCCTCGTCGCCGCCGGCGGTTCCTTCTGGCTGACCCAGGCGATCCTCTCCGGGCGGGACACCGGCCTCTCGATCGGCGACGCGGGCGTCGTGCCCGCACTCCTCGCCTCCGCCCTGGTCGCCCCGGTGGCCGCGCTCGTCGGCATGGCGATCGGCGCCCTCGTGCGGGCCAGTGCCGCCACCATGGGCGTGAGCTTCGCCGTGCTGCTGCTCGTCCCGATGGCCGTGAGCGACGACCACTACGGAACGGCCGTCGTCGATCACCTGCTGCCCTACAGCGCCTGGGCGCGGCTGGTCGAAGTCGTGGAGAAGCCCGCGCACTTCCCGTGGTCGGAGGGCGGGGCATGGGCGGTGTACGCGGCTTGGGGCCTCGTCTCCGCCGTTGTCACCGTGGTCGCGGTACAGCGCCGGGACCAGTAACCCGCACGCGTCACACGGAAAGCCGCCGTCGGAGGTCCGACGGCGGCTTCGTCGTTGTCCGCGTGTTTCCTCCGGGCCCTTTCCGGGTCCTTTTCCCGCTCTCTGTCTCAAGGGGCTGTGCAACAGCGGTTGAACAGCTGCCCGTTTCGCCACGGGTTCCTAGGATGGATGACACTCCGGATCATCGCGTGCGCAACGAGTCGTACGCGCATGACTGAGCGGGCGGTCAGATCCCGCTGGGCACGTTCTCCCTTTCCCTTTTCTTCTCCGTCGCGGAGGCATGGTGCACCGCTGCCCTGATGCAACAGATGGACCCGACGTCTACCAACGGCTCACCGAGATGTTCTCGTCCTGCTCGGTCTCCTACCGAATGATTCCCCACGAACCCGAAGGCTCCACGGAGGCCGCCAGCAGACTGCGAAGACATCCCCTGGAACAGGCCGCGAAGTCCATCGTCGTACGCGTGGCCACGGGCAAGCGCTCACGGCGCTACGTGCTGGCGGTGGTCCCCGGCGATCGCCGCGTCGACCTGGCGGCGCTGGCCGACCGATACGGCGGGCGGGAGGCGTCGTTCGCGGACCGGGAGGTGGCCGAGCGGCTGGCCGGCAGCGTCAGCGGATCCATCATCCCGTTCGCATTCTCGTCCGAACTGGATCTCCTCGTCGACGAGAACCTGCTCGTCCACGAGGAGATCTACTTCAACGCCGGCCGGCTCGACCTGTCGGTCGCCCTGTCCGTCGCCGACTACCTCGACCTCGCCGAACCGACCGTCGCGCCGATAGCCGCGTGACGACGCGGGGAACCGCGCGAAGCGGGCGCCGATCCGCCGCGGCCGGCGTTCAACCGCACCGTACCGGCGGTTGAACGCCGGTTTGAGCGGGCCGTCGGCCTCTCGCGGGTGTTCAGACCGACCGGCATTGAGCGACGGATCGCGCCGGGGCATTCTGCTGCGGCAGGGCACCACCGGAGCCGGACTTCAGAGCCCTGCTGTTTCCTTTTCGTTCTTCACGGTCCGCTGTTGCGCCATGAGCAATTGATGCGCACGCCCCGGGCGGTCCTATGTCTTCGGTTCTCCTGGAGGGAATGCGTTCATGGCTGACGAGCAGCTTTTTCTGCGGTCGAAAGCAATCATCGAGCCGCTTGTGGACAGGTTCTTCGCCTGGCCCTACACGATCGCGCCGGTGCAGGCGGCGATGAACCTGGCCTTTCTCCAGGTACCGCTGCTCGAGTCCTACCTGCAGTCGCCGCAGGTACACGTCGCGGCCAGCAACAACCCGGAACTGCGCGGTGGTTACTTCATCAACATCCCGGAGGAGCGCGCCGACGAGGTGCGTGACCTGCTCGCCGCGATCAAGCGCGACCGGGCGGACATGCTCAAGTTCGCCGAGGCGATCGCCGCGGGGCAGGAGATCCTGCGCGCCAACGCCACCGGCTTCGACCTGACCCCGCTCTACCCCAAGCTGCCCGCTGAGCTCGGCGGCCTGGTCGAGCTCGCGTACGACACCGACAACCAGGCTCAGATGCGTTTCATGGAGCCGGTCGTCTACAAGAGCAACGTCTACCAGGAGGCCCGACAGTCGGTGCAGCTGTCGATGGAGACGGGCATCGAGCGCCCGTTCATCCTCAGCACGCCGCGTCTTCCCTCGCCCGACGTCCTGGAGCTGGACATACCGTTCCGCCACGAGGGCCTCGCGGAGCTCTTCAAGAGCCGCGTGCACCCGACGACGCTCGCGCACCTGCGCGAAGCGCTCGGTCTCGACGATGCCCAGGCCAAGCAGCTGCGCACCCTGCTCACCGACAAGCCGAGCCTCTCCGAGGACCGCCACATCGAGAGCGGCGGCCGCATCCGCTACTTCGGCCACGCCTGCCTCGTCCTGCAGACGCCCGAAGCCGCCATCGTCACCGACCCGTTCATCAGCGCGGACAGTGACAAGACCGACCGGTACACACTGGACGATCTGCCCGACTACATCGACCTCGTCCTGATCACGCACGGCCACCAGGATCACATCGTCCTGGAGACGCTGCTGCAGCTGCGCGGCCGCCTCGGCGCGATCGTCGTCCCGCGCTCCTCGCGCGGCAACCTGGCCGACCCGTCGATGGCGCTGATGCTGCGTCACCAGGGCTTCAACGTGATCGAGGTCGACGACTTCGACGAGGTGGAGTTCCCCGGCGGCAAGATCACCGCGACGCCGTTCCTCGGCGAGCACTGCGACCTCGACATCCGCGCCAAGTCGACGTACTGGGCGGAGGTGGCCGGCAAGAAGGTCTTCATCGGCGCCGACTCCTCCGGCATCGAGCCCAACCTCTACCGCTACATCAAGAACCACCTGGGCCGGGCCGACATCGCGTTCCTCGGCATGGAGTGCGACGGCGCTCCGCTGACCTGGCTCTACCAGGCCCTGCTGACCATCCCGGTCACCAAGAAGATGAGCAACTCCCGGAAGCTGTCCGGCTCCAACGCCGAACAGGCCGCCGCGATCATGACCGAGCTGGGCGCCGGCGAGGCGTACGTCTACGCGATGGGCGAGGAGGACTGGCTGGGCCACGTCATGGCCACGACGTACACCGAGGACACCTACCAGATCAAGCAGATCGAGGAGTTCCTGACCTGGTGCAAGGACCGCGACATCAAGGCCGGTCACCTCTTCAAGCAGCAGGAGTGGCGCTGGTAGCCGCTGCCTGACCACGCATGTGACAACTCTCGGGCGGGGCACCCCCAGACGGCCGCACAGCGCGGCGTGGGTGCCCCGCCCCCGGCAACAGGAGGCTTTCCCGTGGTTGTGCAAGACATGGCATACGTGGAGCTGTTCACCAGAGACAAGCTCGCTGCCGTCGACTACTTCGAGTCCGCCATGGGCTTCACCCGCGTCGCCGACTCGGTGGAGGTCGACCGCAGCTCCATCCTGCTCAGACAGGGCGACGTACAGATCGTCGTCACCTCGGGGCGGGGCCTGTGGAAGTTCCTCGACGAGCACGGCGACGGCATCGCCGACATCGCCATGACCTGCGACGACGTCGCGGCGACCCGGGAAGCGGCGCTCCTCGCGGGCGCCAAGCCGGTCGGCTCCCCGCACGGCAGCACGGTCGTGTCCGGGTTCGGCAACGTGGTGCACACCCTCGTCCCCGCGGTCGGCGGACCCGCCGACCAGCTGCCGCCCGGCCGTAACTGGATACCCGTGGCGGGCGCCGGTCGCCCGCAGGGACGGATCCGGCTCCTCGACCACATCGCGGTCTGCCTCGACGGCGACTCGCTCGGCGAGTACGCGGACTTCTACCGCGAGGCCTTCGGGTTCTCCCGCTTCTACTCCGAGTACGTCACCGTCGGCGGCCAGGCCATGGACTCCGTGGTCGTGCGCAGCGGGTCGGGCGGCGTCACCTTCACCCTCGTCGCGCCGGACCCGGCCAAGGATCCCGGCCAGCTCGACGCGTTCCTGGAGCGCAACGGGGGCCCGGGGGTCCAGCACCTGGCGTTCCTCGTCGACGACATCATTCCGGCCGTGCGGGAGTTCAGGGACCGCGGGATCGACTTCCTGACCACGCCCGACACGTACTACGACCTGCTCGTCGAGCGGTTCGAGCAGCTGCGCGGGATCGTCGGCGAGCTGCGCGAGACCCAGGTGCTCGCCGACCGCGACGAGTGGGGACACCTGCTCCAGCTCTTCAGCCGCTCCCCGTACGAGCGCAACACGCTCTTCTTCGAGCTGATCCAGCGCCAGGGCTCGCGCGGCTTCGGCAGCTCCAACATCCGTGCGCTGTACGAAGCGGTGGAGCGCGAGCGGCTGACCGCAGGATGAGCGCCACCGACCCTACCGCCGCGCCCCCGGTCACCCTGGCCGACTACGCGGCCGGAGCGCGCTCGGTCGTCGAGCCCGATGTGTGGGACTTCCTGGAGGGCGGCGCGGGTGACGAACGTACCCTCGCCGCCAACCTCGCCGCCTTCGACCGGGTGTCGCTGCGCCCCCGGGTACTGACCGGACGGGGTACGCCCGACACCAAGACCGCGATCCTCGGCCGCGGTTGGGCGGCCCCGGTCGCGGTCGCGCCGATGGCGTACCACACGCTCGCCCACCCCGACGGCGAGAGCGCCACCGCCCGCGGTGCGGGCGCGGCCGGGGTGCCGCTCGTCGTGAGCACCTTCGCGAGCCGCACGTTCGAGGAGATCGCGGCCGAGGCCTCGGGCCCGCTCTGGCTCCAGGTCTACTGCTTCCGCGACCGGGCCACCACGCGGCGGCTGGTCGAACGGGCCGAGCAGGCGGGCTTCGAGGCCCTCGTGCTCACTGTGGACGCGCCGCGCCTGGGCCGGCGGCTGCGCGACGTACGCAACGGCTTCCGGCTGCCCAGAGGCGTCGCGCCCGCCAACCTGTCCGGCGCCGACTTCTCCTCGCCGAGCGCTCACGCCGCCACCGAGTTCGAACCGGCTCTCGACTGGTCGGTGATCTCCTGGCTGAGGTCGGTCAGTTCGCTGCCCATCCTGGTCAAGGGGATCCTCTCCCCGGACGATGCCCGGCGGGCGCTGGCGGCGGGCGTCGACGGCATCGTGGTGTCCAACCACGGAGGGCGCCAGCTCGACGGCGCCCCGGCCACCCTCGACGTCCTGCCGGAGATCGCGGCGGCCGTAGCCGGAGCCTGCCCGCTCCTCGTCGACGGCGGCATCCGGCGCGGCGCCGACGTGCTCGCCGCGCTCGCGTCCGGTGCCGACGGGGTGCTTCTCGGCCGCCCCGTCCTGCACGGCCTGGCCGTGGCCGGGGCCCGCGGAGTCGAGGACGTCCTGGCCCTGGTCACGGAGGAGCTGACGGAGGCGATGGCGCTCACCGGCATCGGCTCGGTCCGCGACGCCGGACCGGAGCTCGTCGGCGGACGAGCCGTGCCAGCCCGCCCGGTGCACAACCCCGGACCCTCGGGCCTGCGCCCGGAGGACCTGCACGGCAGTGTCTCGGACCCGGTCCTGGGCACGATGACGTTCCTCAACGAGATCACCACTCACTACCCCGACGCGGTCTCCTTCGCGCCGGGGCGCCCCTACGAGGGGTTCTACGACACCGAGCAGATCTTCACGTACCTGCGCCGCTACCTCGACCACCTGGAGACAGGGGGCGCCACGCCCGAACAGGTGCGCTCCGCGCTGTTCCAGTACGGACCCACCAGCGGCCAGATCCGCGAGCTGATCGCCGACTCGCTGCGCAAGGACGAGGGCATCGACGTGCCCCCGGAGTCGGTCGTGGTCACGGTCGGAGCCCAGGAGGCCATGCTCCTCGCGGTCCGGGCGCTGATCCGGGGCCCCGAGGACGTCCTGCTCGTCTCCAGCCCCTGCTACGTCGGGATCACCGGCGCGGCCCGGCTGCTCGACATCCACCCGACCGCGATCGCCGAGGCCGAGGGCGGGTTCCGCTGCGCCGACCTGGCCGCGGCGATCCGCGCCGAACGGGCCCGTGGGCGCCGCCCCCGGGCCTTCTACATCATCCCCGACCACTCCAACCCCACGGGCACGACGGTGCCGCTGGAGACCCGGCGTGAGCTGCTCGAACTGGCCGCTCGCGAGGACATCCTGATCATCGAGGACAGCCCCTACCGGCTGGTCAGCCCCGGCCGGCAGCTGCCGACCCTCAAGTCCCTGGACCGAGGGCGCCGCGTGCTGCACCTGGGCTCCCTGTCCAAGACGCTCTTTCCTGGAGCCCGCGTCGGCTTCGCGATCGCGGACCAGCCCGTCACCGACGCGTCGGGCCGCACGAGCCTGCTCGCCGACGAACTCACCAAGATCAAGTCCATGGTGACGGTGAACACCTCGCCGCTCAGCCAGGCCGTCGTGGCGGGCATGCTGCTCACCGCGGACGGCCGCGCCTCCGAGCTCAACAAGGCCACGGCCGCCTACTACGGCGACGCGATGCGGGTCACCCTCCAGGCGCTGGAGTCGGGCTAACCCCAATGGCCAGGTGCCGCTCTCGGGGGGTGGTGGTACTCTCCGAGCGGAGGCTTCTTCCTCTCCGTCACTGTCCCCTTTTGCGCGGACAACGCCGCGCTCACGCGCGCGGCGCAGGAGTTCGGGGTCATCTGGACCCCGATGTCGTACTTCTATCCCCAGGGAGGTGGCGAGGACAGCCTCCGGCTGTCCGTGAGCTATCTGACGCATGATCAGATCCGGGACGGCATCGCGCGCCTGGCACGCTTCGTCAGAGCGGAGGCGGCCCGCACCCGGACATGAGTATGCGGCGGTTGCCGCGGGGCAAGAGCCC
>NZ_JBHWBS010000026.1:0-8554 GCF_042735655.1 Streptomyces sp. NPDC059567
GCCGCCGTGGGTCGTGGGCGGGCGCGGGGGCTGTTTTTTTTTGTGGGCCCGCAGCGGCCCCCTCCTGGGGGTCGGGGGCAGACTGCCCGCGACCCGTTGTCGTGGACCCGGTGTCGTAGGGGTGCCCCACAATGGAGTGCGTACCTGAGGAGGGGCAGACATGGCCGTATGGGACGACCTCGTCGGACAGGCGCGGGTCGAGGAGCAGCTCGCCGCCGCGGCGCGGGACGCCGACGCGCTGGTGACCGCCCATGCCGCCGGCGGGCCCGACCCCGAGGCGTCCAAGATGACCCACGCCTGGCTCTTCACCGGCCCCCCTGGCTCCGGCCGGGCGACCGCGGCGCGCGCCTTCGCGGCCGCGCTGCAGTGCGTGAGCCCGGACCGGGCGCTGGGCGGGGCGCCGGGATGCGGCTTCTGCGACGGCTGCCACACCGCGCTCGTCGGGACGCACGCGGACGTGGAGGTCGTGCGTACGGACCTGCTCTCCATCGGTGTGAAGGAGACCCGCGCCCTCGTCCGGCGCGCCCAGCTCTCGCCCGCCGGCGGCCGCTGGCAGGTGATCGTCCTGGAGGACGCCGACCGGCTCACCGAGGGCGCGGGCAATGTGCTCCTCAAGGCCGTCGAGGAGCCCGCGCCCCGCACGGTGTGGCTGCTCTGCGCGCCGTCCCTGGAGGACGTGCTCCCCACCATCCGCTCCCGCTGCCGCCACCTGACCCTGCGCACACCCCCGGTGGACGCGGTCGCCGACGTGCTCGTACGCCGCGACGGCATCGAGCCCCAGGTCGCCGCCGCAGCCGCCCGCGCCACCCAGGGCCACATCGACCGCGCCCGCCGGCTGGCCACCGACGAGCGTGCCCGGGCCCGCCGCGCCGTCGTCCTGAAGCTCCCGCTGCGGGTCGACGACATCGGCGGCTGCCTGAAGGCGGCCCAGGAGCTGGTCGACGCGGCCGGCGAGGACGCCAAGCAGGTCGCCGAGGAGATCGATGTCAAGGAGACCGAGGAGCTGAAGGCCGCGCTCGGCGGCGGCCAGGGCGGGCGGATGCCGCGCGGCACGGCGGGGGCGATGAAGGAGCTGGAGGAGCGGCAGAAGCGGCGGAAGACCCGTACGCAGCGCGACAGCCTCGACCTCGCGCTCACCGACCTCACCGGCTTCTACCGCGATGTCCTCACCCTGCAGCTCCGGGCGCGGACGCCGCTCGCCAACGAGGACGTACGGGACGCCGTGGAGCGGATCGCCCGCGACACCGCGCCGGAGCGGACGCTGCGCCGGATCGAGGCGGTGCTCGCCTGCCGGGAGGCCCTGGACCGCAATGTCGCGCCGCTGCTCGCGGTGGAGGCGATGACGATGGCCCTGCGCGACTGAGCACGGGCGATTGGACACGGTCCGTACTCGTACGGATACGCTCCGGTCCATGGATTCCAGGCGCTTGCTCCGTATGTCCGCCACGGCCCTCGCGGCCGCCGGGCTGATCCTCTCCGGCTGCACGGGCGGCAGCGACGCCGCCGCGCCCGCGAGTCCCTCGTCGGCGGGGGCGCCCGCCCCGACGAACGACGCGGCCCTGCGGAGCTACTACGGCCAGAAGCTCACGTGGCGCGACTGCGGAGTGCCGACGTTCCAGTGCGCCTCGCTGCGCGTGCCGCTCGACTACGCGAAGCCGGCGGCCGGGGACATCGAACTGGCCGTCTCCCGGGTCGCGGCCACCGGCCCCGGCAAGCGGATCGGCTCGCTCCTGGTCAACCCCGGCGGCCCGGGCGGCTCCGCCGTCGGCTACCTCCAGGGGTACGCGGGCATCGGCTACCCGGTCCCCGTCCGCGCCCGCTACGACATGGTCGCCGTCGACCCGCGCGGGGTGGCGCGCAGCGCGCCCGTCGAATGTCTGACGGGCCCGCAGATGGACGACTACACACAGGTCGACCAGACCCCCGACGATCCGGCCGAGACCAACGCGCTCGCCGCCTCCTTCAAGGGCTTCGCGGCGGGCTGCGCGCAGCGCTCGGGGAAGGTCCTGCCGCGCGTCTCCACGGTGGAGACCGCCCGGGACATGGACATCCTGCGGGAGGTGCTCGGCGACAGGAAGCTGAACTACGTCGGCGCCTCGTACGGCACCTTCCTCGGCGCCACCTACGCCGAGCTGTTCCCCTCCCGCGCCGGACGGCTGGTCCTGGACGGGGCGATGGACCCGTCGCTGCCCGCGATCGACCTCAACCGCGACCAGACCGCCGGCTTCGAGACCGCCTTCCGGGCGTTCGCGGCCGACTGCGTCAAGCAGGCGGACTGCCCGCTCGGCACCGAGTCCGTCGCCGCGGCCGGCGACAGGCTCAAGGCCTTCTTCCGCGACGTCGACGCCCAGCCGGTGCCTACCGGCGAGAGCCGCCGGCTGGGGGAGTCCCTGGCGACGACCGGCGTGATCGCCGCGATGTACGACGAGGCCGCGTGGCCGCAGCTGCGCGACGCGCTGACCCAGGCGATCGGCGGCGAGGGCGCGGGGCTGCTGGCGCTGGCCGACGCCTACTACGAGCGCGAGGCGGACGGCTCGTACGCGAACCTGATGTTCGCCAACGCGGCCGTGAACTGCCTCGACCTCCCGGCGGCCTTCGGCGGACCGGCCGACGCCGAGAAGGCGGTGCCGTCCTTCGAGAAGGCGTCCCCCGTCTTCGGCAAGGGCCTCGCCTGGGCGGCCCTGAACTGCACCTACTGGCCGACCCCGGCGACCGGCCGCCCCCACCGCATCACCGCCGAGGGCGCGCCCCCGATCGTCGTCGTCGGCACCACCCGCGACCCGGCGACCCCCTACAAGTGGGCCGAGTCCCTCGCCTCCCAGCTCGCCTCCGGAAGCCTGCTGACGTACGAGGGTGACGGCCACACGGCGTACGGCCGAGGCAGCGACTGCATCGACACCGCGATCAACACGTACCTCCTGGAGGGCACGGCCCCGAAGGACGGCAAGCGCTGCACGTGAGGGGTGGCGTGGGCCACGTGGAGGGTGGTCGGGAGCACCCCTCGAAACTGTGTAGACTTGGCGAGGCCGCTGCACCCACCATGGGAACGCACGGAATGCCGCCTTAGCTCAGTTGGCCAGAGCAACGCACTCGTAATGCGTAGGTCTCGGGTTCGAATCCCGAAGGCGGCTCGGAATTACCCCAGGACTCACTCGCCGTGACCTGGGGTTTTTTCATGCCCTTTACCTGTGCGGGCATGCGGCGGCTGAGGCTCGGAATCCCGTGCGTGAGCGATGCGTGAGCGGAGGGGCCGTCAGTCCTTCTTCGCGGCCTTCTTGGCCTTGGCCTTCTTCTTACGCTTGGCCTTCGACTTCTGGGCCTTCTTTGCCTCCTTGGCAGCCTGGTGGACCTGCGCTTCTTGCTCGGCCTTGCGCTGCAGCGGGACGAGCTTGGCGGTGGCCTCGGCGGCGCTCTTGCCGACGTGGGGGAGCACGCTCTGGTAGATGTCGCGCGTGATCCGGGTGTCGCTGTGCCCGAGCGTGTCCGAGACGATCTTGATGTCGATGTCAGCGGCGAGCATGAGCGTGGCCGCACCGTGCCGGAGGTCGTGCAGCCGGATCGGCGGCAGGCCGGAGGCGGCGACGAGCCGCTCGAAGAGATCGGTGACCTTGCCCGGATGGAGCCAGGAGCCGTCCTCCTGGGTGAAGACGAGCCCGGTGTTCACCCAGGCCGACCCCCACTCCGCGCGGTCGGCTTCCTGCTGCTTGCGGTGGCGCTCCAGGACGCCGACCGTGTCGTCGTCCAGGGCGACGACACGGAAGCCGCTGTCCGTCTTGGGCTCCGACGCCTCGACTTCCCAGCCGTCCTGGACGAGCTGGCCTGTGATGGTGAGGGAATGCCGGTCGAGGTTGGTCTCCGACCAGGGCTGCCCGCACGCCTCACCGCGTCGGAGGCCGCGGAAGGCGATCAGGTGCCACATGGCGTACAGCCGGTCCTGGGCGACGAAGTCGAGGAACGCACCAGTGTGTTCCGGCGTCCAGACCATCACGGGGGACGGCTTCTCGCCGGTCTGTTCCCACTTGGCGACCCGCTCGTCCGTCCACACGAGCGCCTTCGGCTTACGTACCGGATCGATCTCGACATGGGCGGCCGGGTTGAACGTGATGATCTGCTGCCCGATCGCGTCGTTCAAGGCCGCGCGGAGCGTGGCCTTGATGTGCTGACGCGTGGCGGGGCCGGTAATGCGGCGGAAGGGCGGCATCGCGTCGATCGCGGCCTTCATCGCCTTGCGGCGGGCGCGGTTCGCCACGCCCTTCCACGGGACAGTCGCCAACTCCTCGACCGCCGCACGCCGCTGGGCGTTCTGCTCCAGGATTTCGGCGTTGGCGTCGGTGATGGCGGTGAACATGTCGCTCAGGTGGCTGACGCGCAGCCGGTCGAGACGCCGGTGGCCGATGTGCGGCTTGAGGTGCACGCGGACGTCGGTCTCGTACCGGCTGATGCCCGACTTCCGGATGCGTTTGCCGGCAAGCCACCGGTCCAGCCACTCGGCCACGGTCAGGCTGCCGACGAGATCCTGGCCGGCCCTGAGCCGGCGCCGGGTCTCCTCCACGTCGGGCAGAGGTAGCTTCTCGCTGCTGACCTCGGCCAGCATCGCGGCGATCAGCTGTACGCCCTCGGGGTCGTCCGCCTCGGCGAGCCCTAGGAGGGCCCGCACGTGGTCGAGATCGGCCTGGGCGGCCTTGAGGTTGGGGTACCCGCCTCGGGCGAAAGATCGCCGGCTGCCGTCCTCGCGGGGAGGCAGCTCCTGGCGTATGGAGTACGTGCAGTGATTCCTGCTGTTGCGCTTCGGGCAGGCGGACCCGAGTTCCTTGCCGGACTTCGCGTCACGGCAGGAGCAGCGGCGGTAGGTAGAACCCTTCAAAGGCTTTCCTCCATGGTGGCGTTGGGGTCGGTTTCGGGCGGGTCCACATCGCCCAGTGCGGATGGCAGGTCGGGTGGGGTGGCTCCCTCGTCGCGGATGTCCCGGCGGAGGTGGCGGAGGTTGTACTTGGCGGAGATGGCCTGGTCGGCGTATTCGGTCCGCCTGCGTTCGGCTTCTTCCTGCTGGGCGCGGCTGGTGGCCGTTTTGGCGGCGAACCGTGCCCGTTCTTCCTCTTCGAGCGCGGCGAGCGCGGTGCGCGTGAGTCTGGCGTGAAGCTCGAAGTCGGGGACCATGCCCGCGTCGCGTTCGGGCACCTCCTGTTCGCCAGTGAAGCGTCGTAGGGCGTCCCAGGTGGGGACGAGCCTCTGGAACGGGAGTTCCTGGGTCTGATCGACGTACCCGACCGGGAAGATCAGGCAGACCGGGTACGTCTCCAGGGCGGCGGCCAGGACGATGACGTCCACCAGCGGAAGGTTGGCCCGGCGTCCGGACTCCATGTTGGCGATCACGTTGCGCGGGATCGGGTGCCCGAGCCGCTCGCACTGGTCGGCCAGGTCCTGTGCGCTCCATCCCATCTCCTTTCTCCGTCGCCGGACCTCGCCGGCCACGTTGGCCTTGATCCGGTCCACCCACTCCGGGAAGTCGTCGTCCTCTTCATCATCGAAACCATTTTGTGTCATGAAGACACAGTAGCTCGCTCATGATGGTTCCTAGCCGCCTGGAGCCGGACGTGTTGGGCATGTTCGCCGAGGGCTGTGACGAGAGGAGCGCTGCGTGCGCGGTGAGGCGATGGCCGAGCAGGCGAAGGGCATGAGTCGTGAGGAACTGCTAGCCCTGCCGGTAGCCGTTGACCTGGACACAGGCAACCGTGCGCTGGGGCTCGGTCGGAGTAAGGGCTACGAGCTGGCCAAGCGGGGCGAGTACCCGTGCAAGGTCCTGCGCCTGGGGAAGGCGTACCGCGTGGTGACGGCGGACCTGCTCAACCTCTTGGGGCTGGCCGCGTGAGAGCGAAGCAACATAGCAGACAGTTCTGCGCTGAGCTGACACAGAATCGCTGGACTGTTGCCGGGCGTGGACGTACGGTCCGTGTTCCCTCGCCCCGCTCGGGAAGCGAGAGAGCCTCCGGCGAGGCAACGCCGGAGGCTCAACGACCCCCCGCCCGTAATCCCACGAACGACCCCGCGCGCCGGGCCAGCATGCCTGGCGACGCGAGAAGAGGAGCTGCCCAGTGCAACCTGCGATGCCCGAGCCCTATTCCGACCAGGGAAAGACCGAGTGGCCGCCGGTCGCCGTGCCCGGACAGCCGGGCCGGACCACAGCCGAGACCGGCCAGGACGGCGGCGATCCGGCACCGACCTCACCGCTCGACGAGCGGTGTTCAGAAAATGAACGGCCCGACCCCGACCCCGAGCGGCGTTCAGAAAATGAACGGCCGGATCCGGAGCCGACGCACGGATCCGAGCTGTTGGACGAACTGCGTGGGCATATATCGAAGTTCGTGATCCTGCCCTCCGAGCAGGCGCTCGACGCGGCCACCTTGTGGGTGGCGGCGACGCATCTCCAGCCCGCGTGGCAGCACGCCCCGCGTCTGGCGGTGGTGGGCCCGGCGAAGCGGTGCGGCAAGTCCCGGCTGCTGGACGTGCTGACCGAGACGGTCCACGAGCCGATGCTCACGATCAACACCACGCCGGCGGCGGTCTTCCGCTCGATCACCGAGGAGCCGCCCACGCTCCTGGTGGACGAGGCGGACACGATCTTCGGCACGCCCAAGCAGGCCGAGAAGAACGAAGAGATGCGCGGCCTGCTGAACGCCGGCCACCAGCGCAACCGCTACGTGACCCGCGTGGTCGGCAACGACCACACGCCCCACCGGTTCGCCACCTTCGCCATGGCGGCCATCGCCGGGATCGGCGACCTGCCCGACACGATCATGGACCGGTCGGTGGTCATCCGCATGCGCCGACGAGCCGACGGTGAGACCGTCCGGCCCTTCCGGTCACGACGGGACATCCCCGCACTACACGGCCTGCGCGACCGCATCGCTGCCTGGGCGGGTCCCCTGGTGGACGAGGCCGCCGACCTGGAACCGGCGATGCCGGTCGAGGACCGGGCCGCAGACACCTGGGAACCCCTCGTCATCGTCGCCGACCTCGCCGCCGGCACCTGGCCGCGTCGCGCCCGTACCGCGTGCGAGCAGATGGTCGCCGCCGAGACGGCGGCCGAGGAGGACCACCCCAGCGGGGCCCGCATCCTGGCCGACATCCGGCGCGTCTTCGCCTCGCAGCGCGAGGTCGACAGCCTCTCCACGGAGGAGCTGATCCACCATCTGCGCCAGGATCCGGAGAGCCCGTGGGCAGAGTGGGGGCGCAGCGGGCTCAGCCCGCGCGACCTCGGGGCGATGCTCCGGCAGTTCGGCATCAAGCCCGGAAACGTTCGCATCGTCGACGGAACCCAGCGCAAGGGCTACATGCGCAACAAGTTCCTCGACCCCTGGCGCCGCTACTGCCCGACCGTCCACCCGGTCGAGGCCGCACCCACCCACCCGCAGGGCTGACCCTGCCCCACCCGCTGGTTGCCGTCCTTGCCGTCCTTGCCGTCCCTGCCGTGATTCCGCAGGTCAAACGGCATACGTGCAAGACGGCAGCCGGGCCCAAGACGGCAACACGATCGCACACCCCCGCGCAGGCCGCTGGTACGTCGCCCGCATGCGTCTCGTGCCGTCCCACGCGTACGTGCCGTATCGCCGCAGGTCACCGGCCATGAGGCCAAGACGGAGGGCCGACCCGCGCCGTCCCCACCGGGACACGGCCAGGACGGACGCCGACCGGGCCTGCCGTACCGGCCCTGACCTGCGCTTGCAACGGCCAAGACGCCCAAGACGCATCACGCCACCACCACAGGAGCACCCCGCTTGACCACCCCTGCCATACCCGCCCACCACCGCACAGCCCACCAGGCGACCGGCTGGGACCGCGCCGCGATCCTCACCCTCGGCGCCGCCGCGTGTGCCCTCTCGTACGACGCACTCCAGCAGATGGCCGTCGCCATCCACATCCGCGGGTTCCTCACCTACCTCTTCCCCCTCGTGATCGACGGGTTCATCGCCTACGGGGTACGAGCCCTCCTCGTCCTGCGCACCGCCCCGTTCCGGGCCCGCCTCTACGTATGGACCCTGTTCGGAACAGCGACCACGGCGAGCATCTGGGCGAACGCCCTGCACGCTCTCCGCCTCAACCAGCAGGGGACATCCGACGGGCTGTACCTGGGCGACGCCACGGTGGGCGTCCTCTCCACCATCGCTCCGCTCGCCCTGGCCGGCGCGGTCCACCTCCACATCCTGATCACCCGCGAGACCACGATCGAGGCTCCGGAACAGTCGGCCGGGGATACGGAGGCCAAGCGGCGAGGCGGACGACCGCCGGACGCCTCGCTGGAGGACCTGGTCGAAATAGGCCGCGCCGCTGCCGCCGAGCAGGGCGAGCTGTCCCGAGCGGTTGTACGCACGGCCGTGCAAGCCCAGGGGCTCGGCATGGCCGGCAAGCGACTGACCGAGGTCATGAACATCCTCCGGGCCGAGGCGAAGGCCGCTTCCGAAACCTCCTGACCTTCCGAACCCCGAGCCCGGGTGGGGGGGGGGGGGCCCCCCCCCCCCCCCCCCCCCGCCCCCCGCGCCCCCCCCCGGGGGCGCGG
>NZ_JBHWBS010000026.1:8564-36912 GCF_042735655.1 Streptomyces sp. NPDC059567
ACCCCTCATACAACCCCCTCTCGACCTCCCCACACCCACCCACACCCCCCCACCCTCCCCCCCCCCCGCTCTTCCTTCCTCCCCCCCCACAACCCCCCCCCCCCCCCCCGACCGCGGCCTTGTCCACACCCTGGGGGCCGCTCCTGTGGATACGCACACATGCCCTCCCCGTGCCCCTGCACCCGCCTCCCGTCCCGCGTATTGGAGAACGCCTGTGCTCCGTGACTCCCACGACGACGCCACTATCAGTACCGACACGGCGTCCCTCCAGCCGAAGTCGTTTACGTTCATGGACCGTTTGCGGCAGGCGTTCGGACGGACAGCCCCTGGCGGAGCCAGTAGTACCCCGAGTCCGACTCAAGGCCGGTCTTCGGGGAGCTCCGCCCCAGGGGTGGCGGAGACGGCCCAGCGCCAGGGGGCGCCGGGCCGGGAGGTCGGGACCGAGGGCGGCCCCGACCCGGACGAGCTCCACGCCGTCCAGCAGCAGATCCTCCGCCCCGCACCCGCCACCGAACCGACAGCCGGCGAGCGAGCGGTGCAGAGCGTGCAGCCGGCGATCCGCCGTTTCACCGGCACCAAGCGGACCGTCCGCGTCGGCCCGCTGCGGTTCACCGGCGACGAGCACGCCGGCCTCCAGGAGGCTGCCGCCGAGCACGGCTACAAGGGGGAATCCGGCTTCGCCGCCGACATCGTCCTCGCGTTCGTATCCGGCCGGTTCACCGCGAACTTGCCGCTGTCCGAGGACCGCCGCCGTATCCACATGTTCCGCGCCCAGGTGCTGCGCGAGCTCAACCGGATCGGCGTCAACGTCAACCAGATCGCCCGCGCGCTGAACAGCGACCTCACCCCACCCGACGTCCGCCACCGTCTCGACGAGCTCCACCGCCTGCTGGAGCTGATCGCCGAGGCCCTGCGCGAACCCGCCGAATCCAGGAAGGACCTGGCTGCGTGATCGCCGCCATCAAACCGGCCGGGTCCAACACCCGTGGCCTGCTCGCTTACCTCTACGGCCCCGGCCGCCACGACGAGCACGCCGACCCGCACATCGTCGCCGGCTTCGCCATGCTCGGCATGCCCGACCCCGGCCGCGACCCCGAGGCCACCCTCACCCAGCTCGCCCGCCACCTCGACGAGCCCGTCCGTCTTCGGAACAGCGAGTTCGGCAAGAAGGTCACCGACCACGTCTGGCACTGCCCCGTCCGCACCGCCCCCGAAGACCGCCGCCTCTCCGACACGGAGTGGGCCGACATCGCCCAGCGGATCGTCGAAGCCGCCGGCATCGCCCCGGCCGGGGACGATCTTGGCTGCCGGTGGATCGCCGTACGCCACGCGGACGACCACATCCACATCCTCGCCACCACAGTCCGCGAAGACGGCCGCCGCCCCAGGCTCCACGACAGCGGCATCCGCGTCGGCGACGCCTGCCGCCAGATCGAGACCGACTACGGCCTGCGCCAGCTGAAGAAGGGCGACCGCACCGCCGGACGCCGGCCCACCCAGGCCGAGATGCACAAAGCCGAACGCCTCGGCTGGGAGCAGACCAGCCGCGACTGGCTCCAGGACCGTATCCGCGCCGCCATCCCCCACGCCGGCAACACGGAGGAACTCCTCGCCTACCTCGAAGCCATGGGCATCGCGGTCAAACCCCGCCGCGGACCTTCCGGCGACCTCCTCGGCTACGCCGTCGGCCGCCCCGGCGACCTCAACAAGGACGGCGAACAGATCTTCCACCCTGGAGGAAAGATCGCCCCCGACCTCACCCTCCCCAAGCTCAAGGCCCGCCTGGAGACCACCGCGCCGGAGGAACACCCCACCGCCCGCCGCGACCAGCCTGTCGCCCCCTGGCACCAGGCCGTCGACGCCCTCGACACCCTTCGCACCAGCATGGACGACGACACCCACGCCCAGGCCCACATCATCGCGCTCGGCGACCTCATCGAAGCCACCGCCCAGAAGGCCCCCAACCACCTCCATGCCGAACTCCGAGCCGCGTCACGGGCATTCGCCCGCGCTCAGCGCTCCCAGGTCCGCGCGGAGAACCAGGCTGCCACGACCCTGCGCAAGGCGGCCCGGGACCTCGCCCACACCGCCACCGGCCCCGACGGCAGCGCCCTGGCGACCCTGCTCGCTGCCCTTGTCTGGGCCACGATCGTCGCCGCCCGCTGGCACGAAGCGAAGAGCCACGCCCACCAGACCGAAGCCGCCCGCCAGACCCTCCACCACCTCCAGAACGCCGCCGACCGCGTCCTCGCGCCCGTCGTCGGCAGCCTCGCCACCCGTCGGCCGAGTGATCAGGCCCGCCGGACCCTGGCCCACGACGTCCGGGCCGCCGTCCCTGACCACGCCGATCGCATCCTCACCGACCCCGCCTGGCCGTCCCTCGCCACCGTCCTCGCCGACGCCGAAGCCGGCGGCCACAAACCCCACCAACTCCTCAAGGAGGCCGCCGCCCAGCGCGAACTCACCACCGCCCGTCAACCCGCCCGCGTCCTGATCACCCGCATCCAGCACACCAGCCGAAACCCCGCCCCCAACCCCCGCGCCGAAGCCGCCCGCCGCCGCTCGACCATGGCGCCCGCGCCCAGCGGACACCAGGCCCGAAGCCCCCAGCCCACCCCAGCACCCGCGACTCCCGCCGATCAGCGCCACCGACGCCGCTGACAGCCACAGAGAGCGCCCCCATGACAGCCACCCGACAGCCATCCACCTACACCACCGAAGCGCACCCGCAGAGTGCCGACCCCACAGCAGCCGACAGCAAGGAGCCCGCCCTGAAGATCCACCCCGCCGCCGACATCTTCCCGATGCTCAGCGAGGACGAACTGCTCGACCTCGCCGAGTCGATCAAGAACGAGGGCCTTCGCAAGGCCATCGTCCTCGACTCCGACGGTGTCCTCCTCGACGGTCGTAACCGTCTCGCCGCCTGCGAGATCGCCGGCGTCGAGCCGCGCTTCACCACCTACACCGGCGACAACCCCCGAGCGTTCATCCTCTCCAGCAACGTCTACCGCCGGCACCTCAGCAAGGGTCAGCAGGCCATGATCACCGCCATGGCCTGTTCCGTTTCGGGACACTCCCTGCGCGACCTGGCCAAGACCCACAGCCTCAGCCGCACCCGCCTCTCCGCCGCCAACGTCGTCCTCGCGTATTCCCCAGACCTCGCCGAACAGGTCCGCGTCGGCGCCTTCCCGCTCGACGCCGCCTACGACATCGCCCGTGAGCACAAGGCGAAGGCCGCAGCATTCCAGGAGAAGCGCGACCGCCTCAGCGAGCAGGCCCCCGACCTCTCCCAGCTTGTCACTGAAGGCCACCTCACCCTCGATGAAGCCATCGCCACGCTGGAGGAACGAGAGGAGGACAACCGCATCCGGAAGCAGATTGCCGACGCCGACGAGCTCCATCTCGCAGACGGCCACACGACCCCACCCCTGGCCCAGCTCGCCGAGCAGGAAGCCATCACCTGGCACCAGGCCCACCAGCGCGCCAAAGAATTCCTGGCCCACAGGCAGGACGCCATCCACCACGCACGGCAGGCCCTGGAACGGATCGCGGAGAACTGGGGCGTCGTCCAGGACCTCTCCGCCCGCCCGAACACCGCCTACGTCCAAGAGGTCACCGCCGGCCTCAGCTCAGCGGCGCGCGCTCTCATCACCAATCTGAACGCCTGCAGCTGACACTTCGAGCACCCCTACGGGGCCAACACCGAAACGGGTTGGCCCCGCAGTCGCTGACTTTCCTGGACCGAGTGATCAGTCGGCGCTGTGGTCGCGGACGCCAGCTCCTCAAGGAGGCCGGCGTCCCAGGCGCCTACTGGCCCCACCACCACCGATAGAGGGAGAAGCGTCGCCGTCTGTGCTGTAGGCCACGGTCAATGGAGATCCCCTGATGCACGCCGATGCGGCTCGAACGCGAAGGTCAGGTGTGCAGTCCGACATCTCCAACTCGATGCCCATCAAAGGACTTCACGCCTACGCTGGGCTTGCTGTGTCCGAAGGGTCTGAACCCATCCGGGCGTTCAGGCTTCTCAGCGCGAAGGGAACGCTTTGCCCACTTCCCCTACTGAGAAGGGCCGGTGTCGGCTCTGCGGCGGCGCCATACGGATAGATCGGCGTACCGGGAAGGTCCTCGCCCATCCTCGCGCCGACCGGCGAGTAGGGCAGTGCCCGGAATCGGCGAAGCAGCGCTATCAGCCTGGGGCGCCCCAGACGCCCCTCTACAGGGTCGGCCCCTCCGACAGCTCGCCTTCCGCGCCGCGACGCCCTCGCAGCACGATCCGGGAAGTGCCCGTGCCGAGACCGTCGTGGATTCCGCTGTGGGGTGACATCGACGCCCCCATTGTCACCCTCCCCGCCAAGGGACGCACCGGCTACTGGATCCCCAAGCACGGCTGGCAGAAGCACGAGCAGTTCGTGCACGACTACGTACACGGGCGAGCCAGGCCGGAGTGGGAACGGGACAACGACTCCTGGGCTGTGGCCACGGACCACTTCATCGAACTCGCCGGCACCCTTGTCCAGCGGCACGGCCGCATCCTGCTGGGCAGGGAGTTCAACCGCTCCGAGAAGTGCAACCCTCGCTGTATGAGTGCCCTCGGCCATGTATGCACCTGTTCGTGCCGGGCGCGCAATCACGGCGGTGGCCGATGGATGAGCGGATGGCGCATCGCAGACGACACCACTCTGATGGTCAACGGGCGCTCGTGGAGCTGGACCATGTTGGAGAAGATCCCGGCTGAGGCGTCTCGCCGTTGATCAGCCGCCCAACAGGAGGACGCCACTCTCCTGTGCGCGTGATCCCTGGCCCCGAGACCCTTCAGGCAGGCAGGGCCGTGTCGAGGTAGTCCTGCACCGGCTCGAACACTCCGTACGGCACGTACTGCGGGATCTCGCCATGGGTGACCCAGGCGAGCTCGGCTACCTCCTCGGTGTCCGCGACATGAGCGGTGCCGCCCACCACCTCGCAGACCGTGTACGACATGAGTCGACCCGTCTGCGGGTGGATCCGCTCGCCGAGCAGCTTCACAGCGGCCACGGTCAGCCCGGTCTCCTCTTGCGTCTCGCGCACTGCCGCCTCTTCACGGCCTTCACCGGGCTCGACCTTGCCGGCCGGGAACTGCCAGGAGAGTTGCCCCTCGCTCACCCGGCGGCGCACCAGGAGGACGCGTCCCTCGTGAACGATTACGGCTGCCGCTACGCCCGGCTGATTCTCCGAGTGCTGCTGAGTCACGTCTACTCCTCCGAGGCGGCCACGATGGGCGAAACGACAGTACCGAGAGGGATGAAACAGGACACCGTGTCACTGAGAACTGCCCAGGGACCGCCGTTCTGGCGTTGGCATCATCGGCGCCAAGTCTCGGCAGAGTGAAACCCGCCCTGGCCACAGGGCTCATGCCGTGGGGGACGGCCAGGCACTTCCGTGACCAGGGCGGGGGCTTAGCGGCGTAGGAACCTGCTTTGGCCTCGGTGCCGACCAGAACGCCGTTCAGCGGGTGCACCGGATCCTGCGGTCTGGCTCGGGTGTGGAGCGTGAGCCGACTGGTCATCGAGGAGGATCGATCGCCAGACCCGCTCCTGAAGCTCCTGGATGCAGGGGCCGCAGGCGTACATCGCTGCTTGGGCACCGGCGACACTCGCGGGGCCGATCCAGAGAACGCGGGTCCATCGCTGTCCGCAGTAGAGCCAGCAGAGGCCGTTGACCCACCCGTTGCCGTCGTCGGTCGCTGCCGGCGCGGGCAGTCCGCTGCGGGCGAATTCGGCGATTCCAGGGATCACCCTGTTCGGCAAGGCGAGTTCTGTGAGCATCGCTTCTCGCCTGAGGTCACCGGCCTCGGACCGGTGCGGAGGGAACCTCCTGCTTGTCGGAATCGGCGAAGAGGAGCGTGGGCTCGGCGAGAATGTCGCGGCCGGCCTCGCTCTTGTAGATCTCGTCGACGCTGCCGAAGCGGGCTTCGGTGTAGTCGAGGTCGAGCAGGTCGGCGGCCTGGCGGACGGATGCCTCGTCCGGGCCCTCGATCTCGACGAACGTGGGGAGGTCCGGCCAGGTGTCGAAGTCGAAGGCGACCTCGCCCAGGCGCCACTCCTCGCGGTAGTTCTCCTGGTAGCGGACCTCGGTGAGGCCGAGACGGCGGAGGATGTCGGCCATGGCGTGGAGGTCCGCAACCTCGGTCTCGATCTCAGTGGTGCCGTCGATGGTCGTCGCGTCGGTGACCTGCTTGAGGGTGAGAGTGGAGCGGGTGCCCTCGTCCCGCAGCCGGAGCCACGCGCCGCCGTCGAGGGCGTCGTTCTCGAAGATCTTGCGGGTGAGGAGGGTACGGGGGAACGCTCGCGTGGCGCCCAGTGCGGTGAGCTTGTCCTGCAGGGCGATGACGTCGACGTTGAGGAACTTGGCCTCGTACTCGTGCTTCATGGTCCTCTTCCTCGTTGGGTGCGATTACCTGGGGGTGTGGGCCGCGATGAGCAGACCCATGCGGTGCGTATGGTCCTGGGGCTGGCCGAGGTGCGGGCGCTCGACGAACTCGTTCGTGCGCACCGTGAGCAGGACGTCCCAGCCGGGGGCGAAATGGCGGGCGAGTCTCTCGGGCGAGGTGTAGTGCTCGATGAACTGGTGGCGCTCTTCGATGGGCATCATGAACTCCGCGCCGAACAAGCCCCCTTCGCGAACGAGGACCTGCATGCGGCGGACGAAGTCGCCGAGCGGGCTGTGGTGGTTGGCACTGTAGTGCCACGAACAGCTCGTCCAGACTGCGTCGCAGTGGCCCGCGGGGAGCTCGGCCGTGAGGAAGTCCTCGCCGATGACCTGGACCCGGTCGTGGAGTTCCTCGACCTTGAGGCGGTCGATGAGGCCGGGGGCCTGGGCTTGGTTGTCACCCGGAAGGCTGACCTCGCCTCCGTGGAGAGCGAAGGGGTCGCGCTCGATGGCGATGACGCGGTAACCGGCGGCGGCGAGGGGCAGCACGAACTTGCCGTCGCTCGCGCCGACGACCGTGACTGTGGCGTCAGGAGACGTGCGTTCCTTCAGGGCGGCGAGGAACTGGGGGAAGAACGTGAGGGTGTGCTCCCACAGGCTCTGCGTCTGCACGGCGATGTCCTTCCTGGGTGGTGAGGATCGTCTGGACGATCTGCTGCGGGGCACGCCCGGTGGTGTCGATCCGATGCATCGGGAACTGGGCGTAGGCGGTCGAGATCCGGTCTGCGTCTTCCTCGCTCATCGCGTCCCACCGGGAGATGGGCTTGATCCGTTGGGCGAGGCGCCGCTGCCGTTCGTCCTCCGTGCACAGCAGGTGGTACGTCGTGGGCTGGGGCAGGTCCGGTGGGAGGGTGACGCCGAGACGGGCCCCGAAGGCATGGTGGTTCGCGAGGCACCGGGCGAAGTAGCTCTCGACGACGACCGGGGTGCCGGCGGCGAGGTGCTCTCGGATCTCCTCGGCGGCCGTGAACAGGGCCGAGAGGTAAAAGCACAGGCGGGCCTCGACGCTCTCCCGCAGATCCACCTGGCGCCGCAGCGGCTGGTAGAAGAGCGGCACGGTGGGGACCAGGACGGCGCCCCTGGCCGCCGCGAGCAGTGGCGCGACGGTGGACTTCCCGCTTCCCCGTAAGCCTTCGAGCGCTTCGAAGAACGGCCGGTCAGGCACGGGCATACACCACGTCCGGGACGGCGAGGGTGAGCTCATCGGTGGCGGAGGGCCGGTGGACGATGTGGTTGGCGGTCTTCTCGTACCAGAAGGCGTGCGAGTCCTTGCCCACGGCCTTGCAGGACATGGTGAGCGCGCCGCGAGGGTCGGCCTCGATCCGTTCGATCTCGCGAGGGCGGCCGGCCGGCGCGCAGATCTCTGGAGCCCCGCCCTCGGCGAGGTCTTCGTCGAGGATCACCTCGATGGAGAGCCCGGCCGTCCGTAGGTCCTCGCGGAGGTGGGTGTACGCGGTCGGGTTGCCGACCAGGAGCTCGGGGTGGTGGGCGGCGTTGCCGACCGGGCGGAGGCAGTGAAGCTTGAGCTGCCGGGCGCCGAACCTCTGCATGACCCGCGCCAGGGGCAGCACCTCGTCGATGTTCCGGGAGGTCACGGTCATCGTCGCGGCCGTCATGACGCCGAGCTCCCGAGCGAGGTTCAGCGTGCTGAGCGCGGCGTGGTAGCTGCCCTGCCTGCGGATGTCGTCGTTGGTGCCGGCGACGCCCTCCAACGAGACCCGCAGCAAGTCCACGTAGGGAGCGATCTCGGTGAGGCGACGCTCGATCCGGTAGCCGTTGGTGCAGATCTCCACCTGCATCCCCAGCTCCTGGCGGGTGTAGCGGACGACCTGCGCGAGCTCCTTGTAGAGGAAGGGCTCGCCGCCGAGCAGGGTCACCGCCTCGGTGCCGTACTCCTCGCGCATGAGCCGGATGAGTCCGACAGCCTCCTCGGCGGTGAAGGCGTCGGCCTGCTTGAGACGCTCGCCGTGGAAGCAGTGCAGGCAGGAGAAGTTGCAGCGGTACAGCAGCTGCAAGTACAGCATCCGGATCCTGCGGATTCCGGTGACGTCGCGGATCACGCGGGCCTCCTAGGTCAGTTGACTGGCGGGGAGGATCCGATCGTGTCCGTCCAGGCGTGGACGGCGTCACCACGTAGGCGGACGGTCCGAGGACGTCCTGGGACGTTTTCAGCGCCTGGCGATGCCCGCAAAGTGGCTCATCAGCCCTGCGGTGTCCGAAAGGTCAGGCAATACGACTACCGCGCCGGTTGCGGCCAGCTCCTCCTGACTGTGAATGCCCGAGGCGACGGCGACGACGTGAGAGCCCGTGGAGAGTGCGGCTTCGACGTCCCGCGGCGTGTCCCCCACGAGGACGACTGGGACGCACTCCTCCGCTCCATAGGCGCACCGGATTCGCTCTCGCGCCACCGCCACGAGATCGGGACGCTGGAATCCGTCGGCTCCGTAGGCGCCGACGGAGAGGTCGAGCAGAGAGTTGAGGCCGAAGGCGGCGAGCTTGACCTCGGCGTTCGCCGCAATGTTGCCCGTGAGTACTGAGGACACCCACCCCTCCGTCTCCGCAACGCACTTGAGCGCGTCGCATGCACCCGGCAGGGCCGTACCGCGCACCCGTAGCTCCGCGAACCGCTCCTGCCCGGCATGGGCCAGGGCGTCCTGGATCCGGCCCCATTCCGGCTCGGGAACGTCGTGCCGAACGAACAGCTCCCGCATGATCAGGCGGTCCGTACGCCCCTCCGTGCGTGCGGGCTCGGTCGGCGCGAAGCCGGCCAGCGCGGCGAACGCGGCGGAGTAAATCTCCTTGCTCACCCCCGCGTTGTCGATGAGCGTGTGGTCGATGTCCCACAGGATGCTGAGCTGCATACCGCCAGCGTAAGCACTGGCTTGATGTCGCCCGGCGCCGTGGAAACGTCCCACGACGTCCTTGCCCTTCCCCTCACGACTCGGCTTGTATTGCGTCCGTGAACGAGCGACTTCACTCCGTGCTCGCCCAGCGCGGTGTATCTCCAGAATCGCTCGCCGAAGCCTGCGAAGTGGACCCCAAGACCGTCGGCCGCTGGCTTGGCGGACGCGTGCCCCATCCACGGCACCGCTTCAGCGTTGCTCAGCATCTGCGTGTCGAGGAGACCTTCCTCTGGCCCGCACCGCTGTCGCGCAGCGGTCGGCCTGGCACCGGCTTAGGCAGCGGCGAGATCATCGGCACCTACCAGAACCGGGCCAGCGTCCCCCGAGACACGTGGCTCGCCCTCCTCCGGGGCGCCCAGCGGCAGATCGATGTCCTGATCTTCTCCGGCACCTTCTTCGCCCAGACCAACCCGCACGTCGCCAAGATGCTCGCCGAGCGCGCGGCCACCGGGGTGCGCGTACGTCTCTGCTTTGGCGACCCGAGCGGCAACGCAGCCGCCATGCGAGGCCGCGAGGAGGGCATCGGCGACACCCTCGCCGCCAAGATCCGCGCCTCCCTCACCTACTACCGCCCGCTGCTGTCCGAAGACGGATGCGAGGTGCGGCTCCACGACACCACCCTCTACAACTCCCTCTTCCGGTACGACGACGACCTGCTGGTCAACCCGCACGTCTGGGGCCAGCCGGCGAGCGCCAACCCCCTGTTCCACCTGCGGCGAGTGGATGCCACCGGCTGGTTCGACAACTACGCTCAGAGCTTCGACGCCGTCTGGGCCGGCGCACGGCCCTGGACGCCCGATCACGAGGGGACCGCCGCACATGGGCAGGACTGAGTACTACAACGACCCCAACGCCCCCAAGGCCAACACCCTCATCCCGGCCAGCAACCTGCTGGCCGTCGACGACAGCGGCGCCATCCTGCTCCAGCGCCGCCGTGACACCGGTCAGTGGGCACTGCCGGGCGGGGCCCAGGACATCGGTGAGACGGCGGCCGAGTGCGCGGTGCGCGAATGCCTGGAGGAGACGGGGATCGTCGCCGAGATCACCGGATTCCTCGGCGTTTACACGAACCCCCGCCACATCGTGGCGTACACCGACGGTGAGATCCGCCAGCAGTACGAGAACACCTACATCGGCCGCCCCGTCGGCGGCGAGCCCACGATCAACGACGAGGCCGACGGCGTCCGCTTCGTCCAGCCGGCCGACCTCGACCAGTACGACATCCACGCCAGCATGCGCCAGCAGATCGGCGACTACCTCGCCGGCACCTACCCCTACCTGGGCTGAGCCGCCAGCGCCGCCTCCACCCGCCCCACGGCGCCGAAGATCTCCGGCGCCGCCCGACGGATGAACCGCCCGACGACGCTGTCGTCCCCGTAGCGGCCCAGGATCTCCGCGACACGCTCCTCGGCGGTGGTACGGCCGCCGTCGGGAGTGGTCGTCATGTCGCAGTACACGAGCGCATCCACCAGCAGCGGCTCCTCCAGCAAGGGGAACTCGCTCGCGAGCTCCTCCCTCAGCCCTCGCTCCTCGGCCTCCAGAAGCGCGAACGTGTGGTTCGCGACCAACCGCACCAGCCGCTCGTCAGCCCCGTGCTCGTCGCGAAGGAACCGGGCTCCGTCCAGCGGATGGAAGCCGGTCGCCGCGAGCCGGGGCGCGTACCCGACGTCGTGCAGGGTGGCGGAGGCGATGAGCAGGCCGAAATCTCGGCCGAGAACCTGACTTACTTCGGCAGCGCGCTCGGCCACTCCCTGCGTATGCGCCCACCGTCGTGGAAGCGCGCTGCTGAGTTCGGCCTCCGCGACCTGCGTCGCCCATTCATCGATCAGATCACCCATGCGAGCTCTCTGCCCGGGGCATGGCTCGTACAAGCGTGGCCAAGGATGTGACTCGTCTCGGTCCCGGCTAGCACCGGTCATGCCCGCACCACAGGTCAGAAGATCAATTTTCATCTCCCGCTGTCTGTCTGGCTTCTAGACTTGTGCCGATTCGACACAGCAGGACGCATCAATGGCCGGTGCCACGAGGATGGAGTAGCTGGTGGGGGACATGGACGAGCGACTTAAGAATCTGGCGAAGTCCTCTCCGAACTTCGGCATCCTCTATCCACTGAAGCCTCTGCTGTCGCTCTACGGCGCCCAGGCCGAAGCCACGGTCTTCACCAACCCGAACTCCTCGCTCGTCCAAGCGGGCCAGTTCGGCGAAGTCCTCGCAGAGGAGCTGATCACTCGGATCGGCATGCGCGTGGATGGCAATCGCCAGATCGACCGGCTGACTGCCCTGACGCGAGCTGGCGTCCTGATCCCTGAGACGCGCCGGGACTTCGATCAGCTGCGGGTGGATCGCAACAAGGCTGCCCACGCCCACCTGTTCGACACAGCGCGAGCGCTGGACGCTGTGAAGGTCTGCTACAAGCTCGGTCTCTGGTTCCACGATGCGATCTTTGACCGCCGCACGGTTGCGGAATTTGTGCCACCCACGGACCCGCAGGCGATCGAGCGCATCTCGGATCCGGGCGAGGCCGCGGAGCTGAACGAGGCACTCGATGGGCATCGTGAGGCCCTGACCCGGGCGCGCACACGCCTCACTGAGTCTGCGAGTGAGCTGGAGGCCGAGCGGAAGGCACGCGCCGAGGCGGAGCGCCTTATCTCGAGTGCCAGCGCGAACAACGCCGAGCTCCTGGCCCAGATCGAAAAACTGTCGGCGCAGGTCGCCGAGATGCGTGTTACTCAGACAGCCGCCTACGAACAGGCCCGCCAAGCCCCGCGCAAGGTCGATCCGGCAGCCCGCGATGCGATCATCCACCGCGCACAGCGGCGGGCCCCGCTCAATGAGATCGAAGCTCGTAAGGAGATCGACAAGCTGCTGCACGCCGCCGGCTGGGTGGTGCAGGACCGCAGCGAGGTCAACCCCATGGCAGGCCCGGGCGTGGCCGTGCGTGAGTTCACGCTTGCCACGGGACGGGCCGACTACGTCTTGTACGTGGACGGACAGATCGCTGGCGTCATCGAGGCCAAGCGCGAGGGTACGCACCTGGCCAGCGCGGTCGCGCAGAACGACCGCTACGCGGGCGGAGTACTCAAGGAGCACCGGCTCGCCGTGTGGCGCGAGGACGAGCCGTTCGCCTTCCGATACGCGACCACGGGTACCGAGACGTACTTCATCAACCGGTTGGACCCTGAGGCGCGGTCTCGTGAGGTGTTTGCCTTCCACAAGCCGGAGACCATTGCCGACTGGATGCGGCGGGCTGAGGAGCATCCGGCAGCCCCGACCTTCCGCGCCGCCTTGCGCAGTGTTCCGGAGCTGCACCGCAACGGCCTGCGGCCGGCGCAGTTCGAGGCGGTCAAGAACCTTGAGAGCTCGCTTGCCCTAGACAAGCCGCGGGCACTGATTCAGATGGCGACGGGTGCGGGCAAGACCTTCACCGCCGTTGCCCAGACGTATCGGTTGCTCAAGCACGCCCGAGCCCGTCGCGTGTTGTTCCTGGTGGACCGTAACAACCTGGGCAAGCAGGCGCTAGACGAGTTCCGGAAATTCACGACCCCGGATGACGGCCGCAAGTTCTCCGACATCTACAACGTCGAGCGCCTGGGCGCCGCAGGGCTGCAGGACAGCAGCTCGGTGGTGGTCTGCACGATCCAGAAGATGTACCGCCTGCTCACCGGCGAGCACCTCGTCGACGACGATCCGGTCGACGAGGCGAACGACGACGTGGCGTATGAACAGTCCTACGCCACTGAGAGGCCCATTGAGGTCGGATACAACCCGGCTGTGCCGATCGAGTCCTTCGACCTGATCATCGTGGATGAGTGCCATCGCTCCATCTACGGCCTCTGGCGCGCGGTGCTGGAGTACTTTGACGCCCACCTTGTCGGGCTCACCGCCACGCCGACCCTCCAGACCCTCGGCTTCTTCGGCCGAAATCTCGTCTCCGAGTACACCTACGCGCAGGCCGTAGCCGACTGCGTCAACGTCGACTTCGACGTCATCCGCATCCACACAGATTTGCGGGAGAACGGCGGCGCGACCATAGAAGAGGGCACGACGGTCAAGATCCGTGACCGGAAGACCCGCTACCAGCGCTACGAGCAGCTGGCGGACGATTTCACCTACACCACACGTCAGATCGGACGCTCCGTGGTGGCCGTCGATGAGATCCGAGCCGTTCTCACCGCATATCGGGATAACTGGCAGCGGTGGTTCCCAGGCCGCAAAGAAGTCCCCAAGACGCTGATCTTCGCGGTCGGTGAGGACCACGCCGAGGACGTTCTTGCTCAGGCCAAGGAGGTCTTCGGGCGGGGAGACGAGTTCGCCAAGAAGATCACGTACAAGAGCCGCAAGGCTGGCGAGGACCCTGACGAGCTAATCCGTGCCCTGCGGACATCCCCGCGCATGCGGATCGCCGTGACCGTTGACATGATCGCGACCGGCACGGACGTCAAGGCGCTGGAGTGCGTGATCTTCCTGCGAGAAGTGCGCAGCGCGGTCCTGTTCGAGCAGATGAAGGGACGAGGTGCCCGCACGATCGACGCCACTGAGCTGCGTGAGGTCACCCCTGGCGGGGATGAGCGAGTGCGCAAGGAGCGCTTCGTCCTCGTGGACGCAGTTGGCGTTACCGACTCCCCGCTTGTGGACGCACGGCCGCTCGTTCCGGCCGGGGAGCGCCAGGTCTCCCTGGCCAAGCTCCTCGACAAGGCCGGCACCAAGTCGATCAGTGCCTCGGAGGCGGAGATCCTCGCTGGCCGTCTCGCCCGCCTGAACCAGCAGCTCAACGCTGGCGAGCGCGACCAGATCACCAAGGCGGCAGGCGGCCTCGAACTCTCGGACATCGCGGGCGCGATCATGAAGGCCGCTGATCCCGACAGGCAAGACCGGGCCCAGGCGGAGGGGGGTGAGAAGGCGGCCCACGCGTTGATCGCCGCCGCCGTCGCCCCCCTCACCGCCAGCCCTGACCTGCGCCAGCTGATCATCGAGATCCGCCGGGACAAGGACTATGTGATGGATGAGACCACTGCGGTCGCCGTCACCGACGTTCACGCGATCCCCCGAGAGGAACGGGCCCAGGAGCAGGTCGACCGCTGGAGCCGCCTCCTCGAGGAGGAGCGTGACAAGATTGCCGCGATCTCCATCGCGGTTTCCAGTCCACGTTCCGTTGCCCCAACGGAGGCATACGCGGCGCTCAAGGAGCTGGCCGACAAGATCCGGCGTCCAGACTTTGCCTGGACCCCGCAGGTCCTGTGGACCTACTACGAGGACCTCGGCCGTGCGACCGAGCGGACCGGCAGGGAAGCCGGCGTGCCCGACCTCATCTCGCTCATCCGGTACGAGCTCGGCGTGGACTCGGAGCTGAAGCCGTACCGTGAGACGGTGGAGGAACGCTTCGAAGGCTGGTTGCTCCGGCAGCGGCAGGTCGGCGTGGAGTTCACAGAGGACCAGATGTGGTGGCTGGAGGCCATCCGCGATGTTGTTGCCAGCGATGTCGGTATTGCTCCCGCGGACTTCCGAGCTGAGCCGTTCGCAGGACGCGGCGGTGGTGTGGGGCTTGCTCTGGCATTTCCGGCACGGGATCCACATGAATTTTTGAATGAGCTGAATCGAGAACTGGCTTGAGTGACACGGAATTTCCGCCTGGGTGGGTAGCGGCTACCCTAGGAGAGGTGGCTGACTGGGGTAGTGGAGGAACTCCGAAAAGCGGTGTTTCTCGCTATTATGGTGGAGATATTCCGTGGGTTGTTAGCGGTGACCTTAACGACGGGGTAGTGAAACTCACCTCCTCTACGTTGACGTTGGACGGACTCCAGGAAAGTTCTGCAAAGTGGATCCCCGAAGGTGCCGTCATGATCGCTATGTACGGCGCGACCATTGGTAAGCTCGGGATCGCTGGTCAAGCGCTAACTACGAACCAGGCTGTCGCGTCTGCCATTCCTAAGCCTGGGTTGGTGACCGCTAGGTACCTATTCTGGTATCTGAGGTCTCAGCGAGATGCGTTTCGGCGGGCAGGTAAAGGGGGCGCCCAGCCGAATATTAGTCAGACAATCCTCAAATCTTGGCCTATCTCGCTCCCTCCGATTGAAGAGCAGCAAAGGATCGCTGACTCCATTGAGGGTAGCGTCTCGCGGCTCGATAATGCGTTGGGGCAATTGACGCTTGCGCGCTCTCGAAGCTCGCGACTTTCGGAGCGAATTCTTGCCGAGTTGCTCTCTGGTGTCACTCTTCGCCCACTGTCGGAGCTAATTTCTTCTCCTCTGATTAATGGTCGATCTGTGCCGACTGAGGATGGTGGTTTTCCCGTCCTGCGGCTCACCGCCCTAAAGTCTAATGAGCTGAATCTCGCCGAACACAAAGAAGGTCGCTGGTCTGCTGAAGATGCTGCCCCTTTTTTGGTCAGTCGGGGGGACTTCCTCGTCAGTAGAGGAAACGGATCAAAGAGGCTGGTCGGGAGAGGGGCCCTGCTTACCCGCAGACCCTTCCCTGTCGCCTTCCCAGACACGATGATCAGGATTCGCGTAAACCCGGAGGTAATTCTTCCGGAATTCATTCAGGCTGTCTGGAATTCGCAAATAATCCGTCGGCATATTGAGGGTAATGCGCGGACTACCGCGGGGATCTATAAGATCAACCAGAAGATCTTGGGGGCGACGCCAGTCCCGGTCGCCTCCATTGCGCGGCAGCGGGAGATCTTGGCGCTCCTTGATGTGCAGCTGCCCCCGCTTGTTCGGGCGCAGCAGATGGCTTCTCGTGTGCAGTCCCGGGCCGAGCATCTTCGGGCAGCCCTCCTGCGGACTGCATTCGTGGGTGGTCTCGTTGACCGTGATCCCAAGGCGCAGCCCGTCCAGTTCTTCTTGGAGCAGATTCGAGCGGAGCAGGCTGATGGTGCCAGGCGCGCAGGCAAGGGAGGCGCCCGTTCAGGCCGCGCGCCTTTGGCCGCCATGGCCGTGGAACCCCCAGGGCAGGATGTCCCCACTAGTTTGCCCCCCAACGAAGTCATTCAGCAGGAGTTCGAGATCTCATGAGGTCCACTGAAGCCGTTCCGACGTTCGTCGGCGCAGCTGACCCGCAAACCCGCTCTCTCGTCGCCAAGCTCTGGAACTACTGCAACGTCCTGCGCGACAACGGTCTGTCGACCATCGAGTACGTTGAGCAGCTCTCCTATCTGCTCTTCCTGAAGATGGCTGACGAGCTGGCAGCCGATCCGTTTGCCCAGGAGGCGGCTGATCCGATCGTGCCGTCAGGTTTGGACTGGCAGTCGCTTGTCTCCAAGCGTGGAGAGGAGCTGGAAACGCATTACCGTAAGGTGCTTACGGAACTCGGCAAGCACCCTGGCACCACGTTGGGCACCGTTTTTGCTAAGGCCCAGAATCGCATCACTGAGCCCGCCCTCCTCGAAAAGCTAGTTGTCGAGCTGATCGGTAAGACCGCCTGGGTACTGGAGGGCACTGACCTCAAGGGTGACGCCTACGAGGGACTGCTCGCCAAGGGAGCCGAGGACACCAAGACTGGCGCTGGCCAGTACTTCACACCGCGCCCCCTGATCGACGCCATGGTCCAGGTGATGCGACCGGGCCCCGCAGACACGATCACCGATCCGGCTTGCGGGACTGCTGGCTTCTTGATCGCGGCGCACAGCTATATTCGCCAGCACCACCTCCAGGGGCTCTCCCGTGAGCAGCGCCTTGCACTCGGCCAGGGGACCATCTGGGGCAATGAGCTAGTCCCCGGAACTGCCCGCCTTGCCGCGATGAACATGCTGCTGCACGGCATTGGTGAGGCTGGCGGCGACTCCCTCATTGCCACGGGCGATGCACTTGCGGACGCACCGGTTCGGCGTGCCTCGCTCGTCCTCGCCAATCCTCCGTTCGGCAAGAAGTCGGCGATCACTGTTGTGGGGACGGACGGCAAGACCGACCGAGAGGACATTTCCTACGACCGGTTCGATTTCCGCGCGACGACGACCAACAAGCAGCTGAACTTCCTGCAGCACATCATGTCGCTGCTGGAGATGGACGGCCGGGCGGCGGTCGTCCTGCCAGACAACGTCCTGTTCGAGGGTGGGGCTGGTGAGAGGATCCGCCGCAGGCTCCTCCAGGAGTTCAACCTTCACACGATCTTGCGCCTTCCTGCGGGAATCTTCTACGCCGGTGGCGTCAAAGCGAACGTCCTATTCTTCGAGAAGAAGCCCCCGCGGGCAGACGAGATTCCCAACACCTCCGAGGTCTGGGTGTACGACTTTCGGACGGGTATGCACTTCACGCTGAAGCAGCGACCGCTCCGTCTTGTTGACCTGGCCAGCTTCATCGAGGCGTATAGCGCCGACGATCGTTCGGGGCGCAAGGAGACCGAGGACGGCCGCTTTAAGCGGTTCACGTACGAGGAGCTCATCGCCCGTGACAAGGTCAACCTCGACGTCACGTGGTTGAAGGATCCGGCGCTCGACGACGCCGACAGCCTGCTTCCTCCCGAGGTCATTGCCCAAGAGATCGTGGAGGACCTTCAGGCCGCCCTCGCCGAGTTTGAGGCTATCGCCGAGGCGCTGGGCGGCGAGGTCAAGCCGGACGTTGCAGCCGAGGAAGTCATCGCCGAGGCGTGACCCCTTCTTGCGGTAACTTACGTCCCGCCCGGCGCGGAAACCTCAACGGTTGTGCCGCACTCTGGGCGGGACGGCGGCAGGAGGAAGGCGCTGCCGGCACAGCGAGATCGGCTCACCGAAATCGCGTTCTTTCCGGCCGATCCCGACGTTGACAGACCGGCTCCACAAGAAGATCGCTAACACGTTGTTACCGAGATCCAGTGAGCCGCGAGCCAAGAGCGTCAGTCCGGTAGATGGCGTCCCACGTGTCCGATGACGATCACCTTGTCGCTTTCGTCGAGGTACCAATAGATGCGAAGGCACTGATCGGGGCCGGTGGACTCGTCAACTTTGAGGTGTGGTTCCATGACAACTGGATTGTCCTTGTACTTCACTTCATAGTGACGCTTGTGCCGACGATCGCGTGCCGCAGGATTCTTTGCGGAATATCCATAGCCGAGATCGGCGAAGAACTCACCGAAGGGCTTCCCGAGGGTCCCGTCGCCCCACCGCCGGCCAGCGTCGGCAACGTCCAAGAGGGCTCTGTGTAGCTTCTCCGGATCCCTGTATTCGGAGAACTTCTTGATGCTTGCGTCAGCGCTTGGAAGGAAGACGAGATCGTCGCCGATTTCCGCCTTGGCATGCTCATAAGCCTCGGGCGCTGTCAGGGTCGATACGTTCGCATCGCGCGGCGTGGCTGATTGGCCATCATCGGCAGCGGGCTTAGTGGAGTACTGACTTACCAGCGCGTATTGTTCGCGCATTGCAGCGACATCCGTCAGGGCGGCGGCGAGATCCTCCTTGAGATCGTCGCGTTCCTCCCGAAGCCCGCGCAGCTCAGCGTCGGTGGTTTCGATGTACTCCTGAACCCAATGCGGGATGTCCCCGCTCTCGGCAAGCGCCTTCCGGCGTGCCGCTCGCATCCAGCCAAGAGCAGGATTCTCGGGTACCGACGCGGCGCTTACCGAACCCAGCCACCGCCTCAGCTCGTCGATTAGTGCCTCATCATCCTCAAGGAGGCGACTAGGCGTCCAATACTTGTGTTCATATGGGTTTGCGTCCGCCTTGAATTTCGGCCAATACAGGCGTACTGCCCCCTGCCAAGCGGAGCGCTCTGCCCCCACTCTGTTGCTCAATGCGCGCGCAGCAAGGTGAGTGGAGAGGTGTACGACATGAGCGAGCCCGGATAGTTCCTTGGCCAACTTCCTCAAATCGACGAGCGGCTGCCCGGTTGAAGGGTAATTTGTGGCAACGACAACTGGAAGTGCACGCTGGTCGTTCGTCAGCCATTCGACGAACTCGGGAATGTCGCCCGTGCGAAGCGTCGTGTGTGTCGGCCTTGTTGGTCGACCCGCATCAGATACTTCGAATTCTCGCAGGAGAGTGCGAACGATTGCCGGCGCAGAGAATTGATAGTTGGGTCGGCGGAGCTGGAAGCTATGGCTTCTCTGTTGGAGGCCGATTCGTACGGTTGCGCAGGCGGCCTTCCCTTGGGCTGCGAGCGCCAGACTCAACGTCCATCGCACCGAAGGGTCGTCCGTGCCGGGAAAGTGCCACAAGCAGCTCCAACCCGACGAGCCATCCTCGGTGGGCGCGTAGCGACTAACAGCCACCGTGTGTCCGCCACTCGCCTCGTGCTGCCCTTCGATGAGGAACTCGGGGGCGAGGTGGGTCGGTCGGCTGACCCACTCGCGGATCAGCCTCTCAGCTCGGTTGAGAGTGTCCCCTGGGGACTCTTCGTCGCCGGTTAGTAGGAGCTGACACGCATAGAGCTCGCGCATTCCGCCTCTTTCGGGCAATCTAAAACGAATCCGACATCCACATGTGGCGAGCTTCTATCTCGCTCTTTCATATCAAGTACCACGGGCGGGCGAGCCGCAAGCCCCCACTCGCGTCCAAAGAGGCTCTTCTCGAGCTGTCGCCGTCCGCATCGATGGGATCGAAGCGCATTGAAGCGAAGGTGGTATCTCCCCCCCATAACCTTGGCCGGAGCTCGGCAGTCCGGATGGTGGCCGCAGTGGAGGCGGAACGCCCCTGCCTTTGTGGCCAGCGCATGTCCACGCCCCACTGCGCCTGACTGTGATTACCCCGCGGTCGCGCAGCGCATACGCGGAATGTCGTTCGCTCAACCTCGGGAGGCTTCGCGGGTGTCGACCCTCGAGAGTCTGCTGAGAGCGCGGGCCGCCTTCCTTCAAGGGCGGCGCCGATGTACGGGCACGGGCCGAGCCCGAAGCCCCAAGTCCAATGACCTGTATAGGTGGCCGCCCGCCCATCTTGTGACGTCGTGGAGCAGTCGCCGCTGCGTGAGCGCTGCGTGAGCGGACTGGGCGGCACCAGGGTGGACCAGCCGTCACGTCGATCAGGGTCGCAAGCCTCTGATCAGCGAAAACAGGATTCGGCGGCACCGCCCAGCACAACCCGGGATGATCTTGCGGGCCCTCGTAATGCGTAGGTCTCGGGTTCGAATCCCGAAGGCGGCTCCACGAAAACCCCAGGTCGGATCTGATCCGACCTGGGGTTTTGTGGTTCAACGGATGCTGTGAACTCCGGCCCGCACACAGCGCTCGCATCACCCTGCGGCCCCGCGCCCAAACCCTCTCGGGTCGTGCGGGGCCGTAGCCGTTTTCGTCGTCCGGGTGTGCGAGGTCGGTCCGGTTGTGCGAAGAAACGTGCGGAACGGCTGTTACCCGGCCCGGTCAGGCGGTTGGCGTAGTGCGCCGGGTGGTGCGACCGGCGGTGCGCCGGAGCCGGCAAGGGCTTGCTGTTGATCGTTGAACGGGTGGGTGTAGCAGTCAGTGAATGTCAGGGTCACGCCTGTCGCATATGCGTGCCCGATGAAACCGACAGTTACGGAAATGTCCGCTTCCGGTAACGCCGCTCAGCAGGCCTCCCGGCGCGGCCGACGCGGCTGCAGAGTTTGGGTCCTCGGCCCGCACCGGACCGGGACCCGCACCGCTCTCACCAGCTGTATCGGCTGGTGGAGCACCGTTCTTGAGGAGACATCACTTGTCTGCTTCTTCGACCGCCCGCCGCGTCGCCGCCACCGCCCTCGCGGCCGGGGCGATCGTCTCCGCCGTCGCCCTGCCGGCGTCCGCCCACGACGGCGACCGCCACCGGAACCCGCAGGTGAAGATCAGCCGCGTCCAGGCCGACAGCCCCGGACGCGAGAACCGGTCCAACCGGTCGCTGAACGCCGAGTGGGTCGAGCTCACCAACACCACCCGCCACCCGGTGAACCTCAAGGGCTGGACCCTGCGGGATGAGGACGGCAACCGCTACCGCTTCAACGACTACCGCCTCGCCGGCCGCGCCACCGTCCGTATCCACACCGGCGAGGGCCGCGACACCCGCACCGACCTGTTCCAGGACCGCCGCGACTACGTCTGGGACAACAACCGCGACAAGGCCACCCTCCGCGACAACCGCGGCCGCACCGTCGACACCAAGTCCTGGAACAACCACCACCACCGCCGCTGACCCACCTACCGGTGCCCCGGTTTCCGCGAGATCACCGCGGAAGCCGGGGCACCGGCCCGTCGAAGGTGTGGTCTCTCAACGCCCCAACCCCAGGTCGGAACATCTCCGGCCTGGGGTTTCGTGGTTCAGGGGATGTGGCGCCGTAGTCAGAACACGGGCAGGGCGCCGAGTGTCGTGCCGTCCAGGACGAAGACGCGGTTCGCGTCGCCGGTGATCCAGTAGCGGTCGGGGTTCTTGATCATGCGGAACACCCACGACGGACGAGTCCCGGGGGCGAGGTCGATGACGTTGATGCCGCCCTCCTTCTCGTTGACGGTGACCGACCAGAGGCCGCTTCCCTGGACGACCAGGGGGCTCGGCGGATCGCATTCGAGGAGGGTGCCGAAGGCCCAGTCGGTTCCCCCTCCCGTCCGGAGGTCGTAGCGGAGGGGGAATTGGAGGACGGACGCGTACACGTGGTTGCCGTGGATGGTCGGCGGGCCCCACGAGACCGCGGCTGCGTTCGGGAGTTCGGGGTTCCTGGCCGTCCAGAGCTCCTTTCCGCCGACGATGTCGAGGGCCGAGAGGTGCTTTCCCGTCACGATCAGAGTGCGGTCCGAGAGGGCGAGCTGGGCCCGGCCGTCCGCGGACTGCTTGCGTCGGTCCCATGCCGCGCCGCCGTCGGCCGTGTCGAGGGCGATGACGTCTCCGTCCGACGCGGCGATGACCAGTCGGCCGTGAGCCGCCGATCCACGTGACGCGGCGTTCGTGCCGAGATCCGCGGCCACCTCGACGGTCCAGCGGATCTTGCCGTCGGACCGGCCGATGCTGCGCACACGCCTGTCCTTGGTGATCAGATACACGGCGTCGTCGTCCGCGGCGACGAGCGACGCGGCTTCCGCGGGAGACGTCCACTTCGGCTCGCCGGTCGAGGCGACGAAGGTCACGAGGGTGCCGTTCCGGTCGGTGGCCGCCACCAGTCGGTCGGAGAGTGACAGGTAGCGCTGCGCGGCCACGGTCTTGGGTGCCGACCAGCGGAGGCTGCCGTCGACGACGCTGCGCGCGGCGATGCCGCCGCCCGGCGCTCCGACGACGAGGACGTCCCGCACCGGGAGGGGCGCGGGCGAGTCGTCCGCCAGGGCCGAGGGGATGCTCCAGAGCGGCTCGGGGCTCTCGCCGAGGACGTAGTCGCCCTTCTGCGCGTCCAGGACGCGGGCCCGCGGTGTCGCAACGGCAGGAGGGATGTCGAAGGGGCCGCCCCCGCCCGCCCGTCGGCTCCACCATGCCGCGGTGCCGCCACCGACGGCGAGCACGGAGCCGCCGACGGCGAGGCCCGTCAGCAGGCGGCGACGGGAGACGGAGCGTGGTGCGACCCCGCCCACCACCGTCGTCAGCTGATGGAGGCCCTGCTCGCGGTAGGTGATGTCCGTCGCGATCGGTCCCTTCCGCCACGCGCGTTCGGCGCCTCGGGGCGGGTCGAAGGACCGGACGATCTGGTCCGGCAGCGGACGGGACGCCGGGTCCTGGGCGAGGCACGGGCCGATCAGCGGCTGGAGCACGGGCGGTACGCGGTCCAGGCGCGGCGCGCCGTGGACGACCTCGTACTGCACGGCGGCGACGTGCGAACCCTCGTACGCGTGCTGCCCGCTCGCCGCGTACACCAGGACGGCGCCCAGGGAGAAGACATCGGCCGGCGGGCCGACCCGCCGGCCGAGGACCTGCTCGGGCGCGCCGTAGCCGGGGGTGACCGGGATCTGGCCGGTGGTGGTGAGCGTGAGGCCGTGTTCGGGGCGGGCGATGCCGAAGTCGATGACGCGGGGGCCCGTCGCGGTGAGCACGATGTTGGCGGGCTTCAGGTCGCGGTGGACGAGCCCGGCGGCGTGGATGTCCCGGAGCGCGCGGGCGAGCGCCGCCGCCAAGGACCGTATCGTCGGTTCGTCGAGCGGTCCGTGGGAACGGACGGCGTCCGCGAGTGTCGGACCGGTCAGGAACTCGGTGGCGATCCACGGGCGGCCGCCCTCCGTCTGCGCGTCCAGGACACGGGCCACGGATCCGCTCGTGACCGCCCTGGCCATCTGCGCCTCGCGGACGAACCGACGCGTGAGGTCCGCGTCGTGCGTCAGATGGGGGTGCAGCACTTTGACGGCGGCGGCGCGCCCTTCGCCGTCCTGACCGACGTAGACCTTGCCCATGCCTCCTTCGCCCAGCACGGCGAGGATGCGGTACGGGCCCAGTCGGATCGGGTCTCCGGATTGCAGGGGCTTCATGGCGTGTGAGGCTTTCTGCTAGCTCAGGCGAGGGGGTACGCGGCGGTGTACTCGTCGCCGATGGCGATGAGCCGCTTGGCGGACTCGTGGGCGAAGTACCGCGCCTTGGCGGCCTTGAAGGGGCGGGAGACGGCGCCGGTTCGGATGTCCGCGGCCATCAGCCCGGAGGACGCCTTGCTGTACACGTACGCGATCCCGACCACGGGTGGCGTGTCGAGGTCCTCGGCCGTGACCGCGCGGGTCTTCTCCGTCCACCGCCGGGTGCCGCTCGCGGCGTCGAGCGCGACCATTCCGCGGCCTTCCTCCACTGCGTACACCACGCCGTCGTCGACGGCCGCGGGGCTGAACCGCGCTTCCGGAGTCCGTCCTTCGAAGCGCCAGGCCTCCTTGCCGTCCGCCAGGCCGAGCGCGACGAGTTCACCCGCCGCCGGGTACACGTGTCGGCCGTCCACGGCCAGGTGGGCCCTGCTGAGCGGCGGCTGCTCCCCGCCGAGGGGCCGGTTCCAGAGCGCCTTGCCCGTCCGTGCGTCGTGGACGACGAGGCGCGGTTCTCCGTCCGCGGACTGCTGGACGAGGACCAGGTACTCGCCCACGGCCCGGGCGGACAGGAAGTGCAGGCGCTCGGAGGCGTGGGGTCGGGCGGGGAGCGGAACATCCCAGAGCTTCCTGCCCGTACGGGTGTCGACGGCCAGCAGGAACCACGTCTGGTCCTTGTGGAAGCCGCTCTTCGTATGGGGGCCTCGTCCTGCTGCCAGGAAGACGGTCTCGCTCGTCGCGCAGAGCAGTTGGGTCCCGTAGAGGATCGCTCTCAGGTCCTTGAGCTCACTCAACGGGTCGCCGATCTTCCCGGTGGCCGGATCGACCGTGGAGACGGTGAGCGGGTCGGTCTCTTCGAGGGTGTAGTCGGCGGCGTAGATCTTCTTGCCGTCCGTGGCCGTCCGGCGCATGAACCAGAGGTCGGAGTCCGACCACTTGGCCTCCCCCGTCGCGGGGTCCAGGCCCTTCACGCCGTACTCCCCCACCAGGAGCAGTCCGTCCAGGACGAGCGGGGCGGGAGGGATGAGGGGGTCGGCGAAGCTGGTCTGCACCTGCCAGACGAGGTCCCATGTGGGCTTCTCCGGTGACGCGGTGGGCGTGGTGCCGGAGTTGCCGGAAGGGGTGCCCTCCGGACGGCCCAGCCAGGCCCAGGCTCCGACCGCTGCCGCGGCCAGTGCCGAACTTCCCCCGAGGGCAAGGAGCTTGCGGCGGGACAGGGTGGACGCGGGCGTCGGCTCGGCGCCCGGATAGGTCTCGGCGTGGGCGAGGGCGTGGTCCGGTGGCGCCGGAAGGCGGTGCGGCCGCGCGCGCCAGACGCCGCCGGCGCGCCGGGCTATCTCCAGAAGTACCGGCTCGGGTAGGTGTGCGGCGAAGTCGCCCTGCCCGTACTGCAGTTGGGCGGCGAGTTCGGTGGTGGTGGGGCGGTCGGCGGGGTTCTTGGCGAGGCAGCGGGTCAGGACCGGAACGAGGGCCGACGGTACGCCGGTGAGGTCGGGCTCGGCGTAGCGGACGCGGTAGAGGAGGTCCGCGTGCTGTCCCCCGCCGAAGGGCCCACGGCCGGTCGCCGCATAGGTGAGGACCCCGGCGAGGGCGAAGACGTCGCCGGCGGAGGTGTGTTCCTGGCCGGTCGCCTGCTCGGGGGACATGAACGCGGGCGTGCCCGCGGCGGCACCGGTGCGGGTGAGACGGTCGTCGCCGATGGCCCGGGCGATGCCGAAGTCGATGACCTTGGGGCCGTCCGCGGTGATCATGATGTTGGAGGGCTTGAGGTCCCGGTGGACGACGTCCGAGGCGTGGAGCTGGGATAGCGCCGCACACAGCAGGGCACCCAGTGCGCGGACGGCCGGCTCGGGGAGCGGGCCCGCGAGGGCGACGGCGTCGTCGAGGGGCGGTCCGAGGACGTACTCGGTGGCCAGCCACGGGGTTTCGGCCTGCGGGTCGGCGTCGAAGACCCGGGCACCGTGGACGGGTCCGATGACTCGGGCGGCGTCCACCTCGAGGCGGAAGCGGGCGCGGAAGGCCGGGTCGGTGGCGATGTGGGGGTGCATCGTCTTCAGCGCCGCCGTACGGCCGGTGGCCGAACGGGCGAGGTAGACGGTGCCCATACCGCCGCTGCCCAGGCGGGCGATGAGGCGGTACGCCCCGAGGCCGTGCGGGTCGTCGTGGGTGAGGGGGGAGAACATCAGCCGTCAGTCCAGGGCAGCAGGGGAAGGGAGTTCGGCGGCAAGGACCTGCGCCGACTGGCGTGCGAGCGCGGCGATCACGGCTGCCGGCAGGGGAATCGGAGCGACCGCGTCCAGAGCGGTGGGCGGATGCGCCGGCGTGGGTGCGTCCAGCACTGTGGCCCGATGTGCCGCCGTGGGTGTGTCCGGCACCGTGGCCCGATGTGCCGCCGCACTGGCGCCGTGCCCCAGGTGGGCGAGGACCTCGTGTGCCTGGGGACGCTTCGCGGGATCACGCGAGAGGCATGCCGAGATCACGGCACGCAGCGAGGTGGGCAGTTCCCGGCTTTCGGGCACGGTATGGCCGGTGCTCGCATGGGCGAGCACCGCACCCAGGGCGTACACGTCGCCCAGTGGCCGCGGCCGTCCACCGGACGCCTGCTCCGGGGCGAGGCTGCCGGAGTCCAGACCCGGCAGGCCGCTGCGCTGCTCACCGTCGGGTGCGGCGGCCCGTACCGCGCCGAAGCAACTGAGGCGGGGGCCTTCGGTGGTGAGCAGGACGGCGGCGGGGGACAGGCCCGCGTGCGTCACACCATGGGCGTGGGCCATGGCCAGCGTCTCGGCGAGGGCGGTGCCCAGGGCCCGTACGGTCGGCTCGGGCAGCGGACCGCCGTGCGCCCGCAGGGCGGCGGGCAGCGGGAGGGCGGGGACGTACGGCGTCGTGCACCAGGGGAGGTCCCCCGTGCCGCCGATCTCCTCGACCGGGAGGAACCCAGGCAACGAGAGCCGGCGGGCGCCCTCCGCCTCGATCGACCAGCGGGCCGGGTCCGCGCCGGGGAGCGGAAGGCGGGCGAGGTAGGTGCGGTCGCCGTCGGCGCTGCGGCCGATGAAGCGGCGTTCGGGAACGGTCCGATCGGACTCCGGGTCGAGCCGGGCCAGGAGGATGTGCGGCCCGGCCCATGGGGGGTCGTCGTGGCGTAGACGTTGCATGCGCGAACTCCCCCGGTCTGTGATGAGCGAGGACGAGCCTACTCACGCGTCCGTTCGGTCCCGGGGCCGGTATCGGCTCCCCTACGGGATTCGCTACCGGGGCGGCGCGACCGTTCCCCGCCCGAAGGGGGTTACTGCGTTCAGCGGGCGCATTGAACACTTCGCTACGTAATGTGATCGACAGTCACGTATGGTGATTGACCTTGATCGTTTCAGCGTGTTCATCTCAGGCCCATGCGTACACGAATGAGGTTCGCCCTCGCGGCGGCGGTCTCCGCCGTCCTGGCGATCGCCGGGCCCCTGTCGGTCTCGGCCCACTCCGCACCCTCCCCCTCGGGTGGCCCCGCGCTCGCCCCTCTCACCACCTCCACCTCCCCCAAGGCCATTCCGGGGCAGTACATCGTCACCCTGAAGGCGGGGCAGTCCCCCGCGGTCACCGCGCAGCAGGTGCCGGGCGTGAAGCCGCTCTTCACCTACAACCGCGTCTTCTCCGGCTACGCGGCCAAGCTGACCGCCGCTCAGCTGGACTCCGTCCGCAAGCTGCCGGGCGTCGCCACCGTCGAGCAGGACGCCACGGTCACCGTGGGACCCGTGCAGGCCAGGGGGGCCGCCGCGCGGGGCGTCGCGTACAGCTGGGGCCAGGACCGGGTCGACCAGCCCTATCTGCCGCTCAACAGCCAGTTCAACGTCAATGGCGACGGCAAGGGTGCCACCGCCTACATCCTCGACACCGGTCTGGAGTTCGGGCATGCCGAGTTCGACGGCCGGGCGCGGCCCGGCTTCGACGCGATCGGCGACGGCCGGAGCGGCGCCGACTGCAACGGCCACGGCACCCATGTCGGCGGCACCGTCGCCGGCGGGCGGTACGGCGTGGCGCGCGGGGCCTCCCTGGTCAGCGTCCGGGTCCTGAACTGCCAGGGTTCGGGTTCCTGGTCGGGCATCATCGCCGGCCTGGACTGGGTGGCGCAGAACGCCGTCCAGCCCGCCGTGCTCAACGGCTCGCTCGGCGGCCCGCGCAACACCGCCGTCAACAACGCCGCCACCGCCCTGGCCGCCCGGGGCGTGCTGCCCGTGTTCGCCGCGGGCAACGACGCCATCAACGCCTGCAACGTCTCGCCCGCCAGCGCCGCCGACGTGCTGACCGTCGGCGCCACCAACCACCTGGACGAGGAGACGGACTTCTCGAACTTCGGCGCATGCCTCGATCTCTACGCTCCCGGCGCGGCCATCATCTCCGCCAGGCTCGGCGGCGACAGCATCGCCCTGAACGGCACGTCCATGGCCGCCCCGCACGTGGCCGGAGTCGCCGTCCTCGCCAGGGCCCAGACCCCGTCGGCCACCCCGGCGGCCATCGCGACCTGGATCACCGATCACACCGTCAGGGGCGAACTGGTCGTCTCGGGGGGCTCCCCGAACCGACTGCTCCAGACCGGCGGGCTGTAGCCCCGTCGAACCCCGCAGGTGGGGGGGCCGCGCGGGCGCGGCCGCGGGGGGCCGCGGGGC